>NZ_JBALMG010000072.1:0-74650 GCF_036963225.1 Bacillus sp. JJ783
TCTTAATGAACTCTCTTCACCCAGGACAAACATGTGAAATATCCGACGCTTATGTAGGAATGACTGATAAAGTACCTACTCGTGTGATTGTTCATCAGCTAACAAAAGAACAACAAAAAAAACGATTACAAGATCAAACTGTAAGAGAAAAAAAGAAAGGAATGAAGTATTCTCCTCGTAGTAAACGACTCAGTGGCATCAATGTATATATGACAAACACCCCTACAGACATTGTCCCGATGGGACAAGTACATGATTGGTATTCTTTACGTTGGCAAATCGAAATTTTATTTAAAACGTGGAAGTCATTCTTTCAAATTCATCAGTGTAAAAAGATAAAACCAGAAAGATGGGAGTGCCATTTGTATGGACAGTTGATTGCCATTCTACTCTGTTCTTCTATCATGTTTCAAATGCGGCAATTACTTATTATGAAAAAGAAACGAGAACTGAGTGAGTATAAGGCCATATATATGATTAAAGATTATTTTCTTCTTCTTTTCCAAGCTATACAGAAAGACACCCAAGAGCTATCAAAGGTTCTATTTCGCCTATTCAACCTCCTACAGCAAAACGGGCGAAAATCTCATCGATATGAGAAGAAAACAGTCTTTGATATATTAGGTGTTGTTTACAATTGTACCATGTCTGATAATCAAGCGGCTTAATTGAAAAAAGGAAACCCGTTAGGGTTTATTTCGTATGCAAATCTTTAAAGCACCTACATATAGGATTTCGAAAAAAAGAAATAATCTCGCTTATCGTTGACGTTACATGAGCTTAGCTTGATGGTGATGTGGCGGTACCCCACATCCATCAACTTAAGAAAAATAAATGCTCCCAAAACGAAAAAATGAGCTGACTTCTCAGAGTAACTATCTGTAGAGAAAGAAAATTTTCATTTAGGGGGTATATGAAAACATTAGGTTGATGGTGATGGGTATGGGGTAGAGTCAGGAAAATGCGCATTTACAACGATAAGCATTTTGATACAAGTCTTATGAGACATTATGAAGTCTAATTTAAAGGTGATTTGATTATGTACCAATAGGCTTTACTCTATTGAGATTGTGAAGTTTCCTACTTAAACTAACGGGGCAGGTTAGTTTGATAAGGTGATATTTGGATTAAGATAGATATAAGTAGAAAAATTAATAACAAGGGGTGATTTTTTGGAGGGAAATATTGGGGATGTAGATTTTTTTAAACAAGTAGTAAAAAGACTTTGCAACTAATAAAATAATAAGGTTTACTTCAGTAAAATAAGGTATAGTATATTTGTTGAATAGATTCTCTTTAAAGACAAGAAAAGTAGGTGAACAAAGTGGGAAAATATCAATTGGATTACAAAGGTCAGGCAGCTGTGGCAAAGTTTCATGAAAAACAGACGCCTGCCAAATTTGATAAAAAGCAGCAACTTGAAAAATTGCGTGCGGAGTATTTGAAAAAGAAGCAAAAACAAACAGATAAATAATATGTTACGTTTTTCCCGATTTTCTGTATATGGTGCAAACACAAGAAAATAGGTAAGTTATTCATCGTTCAAATATATACAGGCTATTTTTTCAAACCTCTTACTTATGCAACTAACGCATGCGTTAGTTCATTAAGAATAACTAAAGAAGTCGATTCCTTGAGATGGAAATCGGCTTTTTTAATAAGTGACATTTCCTTAGCGTCAGGAAAATGCGGATTTATAACGTTAAGGAGTTTACAATATTAAAAAGTCCAATTTCTCGGTATTAAGAAATTGGACTTTTTTCGTTACTTCGGAAAGGCGCCCTTTTATTGAATAAGAATTTTCTTTAAATCGCAGCGTGAATGCTGTGTTATATGACGTACCCGATTTCTTCGAGTTACTTTACACTGCTTTTCTGTTTCAATTTTCACTTCAGTAATGTATATTTCATTAAAGGCTTTTTATAAAACATCACTTACTTATTTGTTACCGAGTTGTTCCGCCAAACCGATTAGAAGTCCTTCGGTTCCACGAATGTAGCAGAGACGATACGAGTCCTCGTACTGAACAACTTCGCCAACGAGCTGAGCACCATACTTAGTAATAAGTCTGGATACCATTTCGTCAATGTCTTCAACGGTGAACATGACGCGTAGATAACCGAGGGCGTTTACAGGAGCAGTCCGGTGATCTGCTATAGTAGGTGGGGTGAGAAATCGCGAAAGTTCAATTCGGCTATGGCCATCTGGGGTAACCATCACAGCAATCTCTACGCACTGAGAACCGAGTCCCGTTACATGGCCAGCCCATTCACCTTCGACAGTGGCTCGCCCTTCGAGGTTCAAGCCAATCTCCTCGAAGAAAGAGATTGCGTCATCAAGGGATTCTACAACGATGCCGACATTGTCCATTCTTAGTAATTTGTTTTTTGCCATAGTTTTATCTCCTTATGTGTAAAAATTTATTATCTGGTCCTCTTCATAATTATTCTGTTACAAATTCCTTCCAAACAAAAAAAACTTTGTCGCAATTCATGATAACAAAGAAAAGTCACAGTATAGGAAAATGTGAAATTGGGTTTTCGGGTATGTCATATAGCATCTTGTTAACGAACAACACTTCGTAAACCCTCTACTATTGGAATATTCGCGAACCTTATTTCGTGAATGCCATCATGTTCAAATAGTTTCAAAAATTCGATACCGTAGTTGCTATACGATAAAACAACTTCGACTTCCCCACAAAATATTCCTGCCCTGTACTCCATTAAATGGTCCTTTAAGGAATAAGGAATGATTATTTGTTCCCTTCCGATTTCGTTCAATTGCTGAAATTGCCTTGAAGGATTTTGACTAGTCGAACTGACACGAATATAACCGATTTTCCGCAAAATATCACCTCGTTTTGAGACAAATCTTATGAGACACTCATAACTATGATTTTATATATGCTTCATCGGTTAAAGTACTACGAGGCTGTTTTTTATGTAGTTTGCTCACTTGTAGGTGTGATGTTAATTTATTATCCAGCTGTATTTGGAAGACCTATAATCCTCCAATGAGGTGATTAAGATACTGTCAGATAATATAAATATAGCAAATTAGTTCATAAAACAACTGGAAAAGGTTATAATGGTGCATTTAATGTATGGCATTTCCGTAAAGATACAGGGCATCATTATGTGTTGTGCAAGGGTATAAAGTTCAATATGGGGCGTGCTTCTAAAAGCTATTAAGATAGGTAGGTGTAAATGTGTTACGTGTTCAATTATCTCAATACTTACTAAAAGAGTCTCAATCTGCTCTTCATCCAGATGGAAAACGAGTGTATATGTTAAATGATGAAGGGTTATCACCTTATCCTATCTATTGAAATCAACCTATTATGATGGGTGTGGGAACGAATTGGAATCAGCATAAAGGATTTGAAGAAATCATTAAAGGATTTATAGGCGTAACTAACAAATTTCCTATGTATATGTTATTTGAAACTTATTTGTGTAGGGACTTTATTGAAGGGTTTTTAGAAGAGAATAAATTCCCGTTTGAGCTGGTTTTTACTAATAAGAAAAGGGATACGAACTTTTTTAACGTGTTAATTACTAATAGTGATGATATAACTACACTTATGAAGTATTTCTTCCAATCAGCACAAGATTCCCTCTATACGGTATTAAGTTATTCAGCGGGCTGTAAGATTATCAGCAATAATACTGGGGAGATTGGATTAAAGGCTGATAGTTTCTATCCAAGCTTTTCATTTATGTATGATGCGCAAGAATTATTTGTTATTGGTGGGGAAGAAAAGTGGTCAGATATCCATTATATAAAAAGATTTTTCCATCTTGAGCAGATTACAGATGAGCTAACTATTGATTTAAGAAAATGAATTTAATGATGATGGGTGTTTTACTTATATAAGTTTTGAATCTAAGGAATTAAAGTTAGTTGAGCAACTTTGTGTAGCGGAAGGATTATGTGTATGTCACACCACACTAAAGACCGAAAGTGATAAAGTGTTGTGTAAATAACTAATTTGGATGACTTGAATGTATAAACCTAAAAACTTTCCTTTATGGATAGTTTTTTTATTACAAAGAAAAGACACCCATATAAAGAGTGTCTTTTCCAATAGTTTTTTAGCAGAAGCAAGAAGCTCCAACAATGATCAATAAAATAAACAATACAACTAATAAAGCAAATCCTCCAGAAAAACCGCAGCTTCCGCCGCAACTACCACCAAATCCCATAATAGTTCCTCCTTTAATAAGAGGGGAAAACAAGGGTACACTCATGTATTTTAACGGATTCAACTTACTTTATGTTTTTTACGCAATAATGGAGCAGGTCCTTTTGAAAATAAAGAAAAGACATCCTAAGGTGCCTTCCTCCGACTGGATAACGACATTTCATGTATTGGATTGTGGGAACTGGTGGATAAATTGCAAATTTGTTACCAACTACTCACTCCAACATCCGCCTTCAACCACTTCGCCCAATCCAAATCTTCTACCTTAAGCAAACTGAGCGAAACACCCTTCATATCTAAAGAAGTGAGAAGGGTACCAACCTTTACGAATTTAACTTGTAAGCCTTCCAGCTCACATAAACGGCGAATGTCGTTTGCGAAAATGTATTGTTCCATTAATGGTGTCGCACCTAGTCCATTAATGAGGATGGCGAAGTTGTCGCCTTTTCTCCAGCGATAAATGCTTTTTAGTTTATTCATAAGTTCGATCGCTAATATTTCAGAAGAGGATAGTGCTTCTTTACGGTAACCTTTTTCCCCGTGGATACCAACGCCGTAAAACACTTCATCATCATTTAATGTGAATGAAGCTTTTCCTTGTACTGGATCATTTGCAGGTGAAAGGGCGACTCCTAATGTGTGTAAGTTTTGGATGACAGAACGGCCAAGTGCTGTTAGTTCTTCTAAAGAGTGACCTTCAAGAGCGGCTGCACCTAATATTTTTTGAACGAAAACAGTACCAGCGACGCCTCGTCTTCTTTTATTAAAAGAAGCATCATCTTCAATTGAAACGTCGTCATTTACGATGATGTGGTCAATTTGTCTTCCTTCTTCTTTGGCGATTTGTTCTGCAGCTAGGAAGTTTTCAACGTCATCTTTAAAGTTTTTAATGATGAATAAAATGCTTTTTTCCTTTGGCATGAGGCGAGTTGCCGCTGCAATTTGTTTGACTGTAGGCGGAGTGAAGATACTTCCGTTTACTGCCGCTGTAAGCATTCCTTTTCCTACATAACCTATATCAGCAGGTTCATGTCCGCTCCCACCGCCGCTTATAATAGCGACGTCTTGCTTCAGTTTTTCGATATCTTTTACATAAATGATGTTATGTGTTTCGTCATAGTTTACTTTGTCGTTATGTTCAAAATAAAAGCCATGCAGCATATCTTGAACAATATTTTCTACATCATTCATAATCTTTTTCATTGCTTTTGCCACCTTATGATTACTTTGCTGATTGCTCAAGTAAAAGTAGTAATTGATTGTTTATCATATTTTTCATGAGAGAAGACATAATGGATGGATCTACTTCACATTTACTTTCAATCCAATCTTTTATCGTTCCAACGAAGCCGTGACTATAAAAGGAGGCAATCGTATTTTTTGTTTCAATAGAAAGAGTTAATCTACAGCTCATAGATAGTTCATCAATAATCTTCATATATAAGTTTTTCGTATGCTCAAATAAATAGTGATTGAACGAGTTTTGTTCAATGACTTTAAAAGCATTTCGGTAAAATTTTTGATTTTCATAAAAGTAATCAAATAATAAATCGAAAATATTTTCCCATGTTTCATAGTCGAGAAAGTCTATAATGTTTTCTTTCGTTTCTTCTCTATAAATCCAGCTTAATAGTTCAAATTTATCTTTAAAATGATAATAAAAAGTTTGCCTACGCATTTGACAGTGTAACATAATATCGCTCACTGATATTTTATGAAATGACTCTGTTTCCATTAAATGTTTCAATGAATTCGCGATTATCTTTTTAGAAATTATAGAAGAGGTCATCTTAATCATCCCTAGAATGTTAGTAATATAAGGCTGTTTTCTCAAAGATTGTTGCTGTTAAAACTAAAAGGCAGATTTAATCTACAAAACGTGTAGAATACTTTGCTATAATCAACCCAGGATATATAATTATGGTTAATCGAAAGGAGGGATAATAATGAAACAAGTAGCTCTCCATCATTTGCACAAAGAGCATAATAAACGAATAGCAGAATGTCATAAAAACCACGAAATTGAAATTCAGCGTGGTGAAAATGGGAACGGTTTGTTAGCTAAATGGGAAAGATTTTTTTATAACAAGGTAATTTCCCCTCTAAAGAATGTGAAATAATACCTACCTATTAAATGAATTGTCATCCTTGTACAGTTCATTTTGTATCGCATTTTAAGTCAAATACGCATTAATCTTTTTTTCTTATTCAACTAAACTGCTCCGTTAGTTACATAACAATAAACCACTGAATCTACCTAAAAAGCATCTGATTAATGATGCTTTTTATCTTTTCTTAATGCTTCAACTGTGAAATAGTTAGATTTTTGACAAGCTGAAATAAGCATTTGCTCTACTCGATTTTCAAATGCTAAGTTTTTATGTAACTCAAGCCAACGATACCAGTAGAGGTAACTATCCAAATAATACGTATCTCCACATCATTGAACGCCTCCTGAAAATGCATTATATTCAACCATAATCAGTATTTTCAAGAGAGCAACAATCTATACGAAAATAGCCTAATATAAAAATCCTATCTATAAATGAGAGCGGTGTCTTTAGACAGATTGTCCTTTTTGTCCGTTTACTATAAAACGCTTTCATTTTAACATGAGTAGTAAGAAGAAGATTTCAAATATATCACAATATATTAAAGGAATTGAGGGAGAATCACAATGAAAAAGATTATAAACAAACCAGAAACATTAGTAATGGAAATGTGCAACGGAATGGTTATGGCTCATCCAGAGCTTGAGTTTTTGAAAAAATATAAAGTGATTAAGAAGAAAGAAATGAATGAAAATAAAGTAACGTTAATTAGCGGCGGCGGTAGTGGTCATGAGCCAGCACATGCGGGACTAGTCGGAAAAGGAATGTTAGATGCGGCAGTGTGCGGAGATGTGTTTGCTTCTCCTTCGCAAATTCAGGTATATCAAGCGATTAAAGAGACGGCAAGTAAAAAAGGTACGTTATTAATTATTAAAAATTACAGCGGCGATATTATGAATTTCAAAAACGGGGCGCATTTAGCGACTGAAGATGGAATTGAAGTAGACTACGTAAAAGTGGACGATGATATTGCGGTAGAAGATAGTCTGTACACAGTAGGACGCCGCGGCGTTGCGGGAGTTATTTTAGTTCATAAAATTGCCGGCGCAGCAGCGGAAGCAGGTATGGATTTAGGAACGGTGAAAGCTATCGCAGAAAAAGCAGCGGCTAACGTGCGCACAATCGGTTTAGCGTTAACTTCTTGTACAGTTCCAGCAAGCGGATCACCTACTTTTACACTTGCGGAAGATGAAATGGAATACGGCGTAGGTATTCACGGCGAACCAGGAATTAAACGTGAAAAAACGCTGTCAGCAGATGAATTAGCTAACCGTATGACAAATGATTTAGTAAAAGATTTAGGAGTAAAAGATGGCGAGGAAATCGCGCTTCTTGTAAATGGTTTTGGCGGCACACCACTGCAAGAACTTTACCTATTTAACAATGCAGTTACGAGAGAACTAGCTGCAAGAAACATTAAAATTAATAGAGTATTCGTCGGTAACTATATGACGAGTATCGATATGGCTGGTATGTCTTTAACAGTAATGAAATTAGATGACGAGTTAAAAACGTTATTATCGAAAGAGTGTAATACACCAGCGTTTAAAGTAGATGGACCAGTTGAGAGTGTAGAGTACGTGAATGTGCTTGAAGATGTAGAAGAGAAGGAAGTTTCCTTTGAAATAGAAACAGCGGAAGAGCACGCTGTTATGAAAGATAATGTCATTACATTAAACAATATGGTTTATCTCGTTGATAAAATGAGTGACATTATTATTAAAAATGAAGTACCGTTCTGTGAGTTAGATACACATGCAGGTGACGGCGACTTCGGAATGAGTGTTGCAAAAGGATTTAAGCAATTAAAACGTGAATGGCATTCTATTGTAGAACAAGAGAATGTAACGATCGGATCGTTCCTTGACGGTTGTTCTATGATTATTATGGAACATTGCGGCGGCGCTTCTGGTCCGATTTGGGGCGGTGCGTTCCGCGCAGCTAGTAAAGCAGCAGGCGAAAAACGTGAGTTAACAGTAGGAGAGTTCGCTGAAATGTTACAAGCAGCACTGCAAGGTATACAATCTATCGGTGAAAGATCATTCGGTAGAGGAGCGGTAGTTGGTGATAAAACGCTTGTTGATGCACTTGCTCCATGTGTAGACTCTTGGTTAGATAGCGCTTCAAACGAAGTAGACGTGAAAACTGCCTTTGAAAAAGGAGCAGAAGCAGCGGTTAAAGGAGCAGAGTATACGAAAGAAATCGTCGCTCGCATGGGCCGCGCCGGTACAGTTGGTGAAAGAAGTTTAGGCTATCCTGATGCAGGTGCGCATGCGCTTGGGGTTATCTTTACGGAGATTGCGGGTAGTTTGAAATAGAAATGAGAAGATCCCTTCTACCTTAAGGTAGAAGGGATCTTTTTATATTATTGATTGATATATAATTTTGCTAGATGCTTTCCCCAGAAAGATATGTATGTTTATAAATACTAAGATAATAGTTAAAAGAAGCAACGTGAGTTCCTATAAATATGGAATTCAGGTTGTTTAATTGTATTTTTGAAAACTGACTAATCGACAGGAAGCACTTCAAAAGGTGGTGTTTATTGTTTTGGGCTTCAAAATTATGGTTGGCCACCTTCTGAAGTGGTTTGAGTGGGATAAAGAGATTATTCCAGGTTCTGGTGCAAAGATAAAATAAAAGAGAATATAGCGCATATATTTCGAGCAGAATTGTATTTTATGCTGTTAGCCCAAACAATTGATGGATGAATTCTTTCTGATTTTGAACAGACTGATCCCGTAAATCAATCTGTTCTTTTTTAATCATATGCATAGCTTCTACTCCTGCAAGAATGGATGTAGCTGTGCCAAAAGACTTGAACCCTAACATAGAACGCACACGTTTCTTAATAAAACGATGATTTTGTTCCACTATATTATTGAGATATCTAACTTGTCTTAGCTTAATGCCTTCAGGCATATGATTTTCTTCTTTCAACGCTTGAATTGCTACAGGATAGGCAGGGTTCTTATCTACTGTTATCACGCGAGGTTTAGAAACGTACGAAAAAGCCAGGGCTTTCTTGAAAAAGCACTTGGCGGCTTGTTTATCTCTTGATTTACTTAGATGAAAATCAATTGTATTCCCTTTTGAATCAACGGCACGATATAAATACATCCATTGCCCTTTTACTTTAATATAGGTTTCATCGACTCTCCATGAATCATTGGTTGATTTTAGATGATGTCGTACTTTCTCTTCTAATTGAGGTCCATATTGATGAACCCAGCGCATAATCGTTGTGTGAGAAATGGATAATCCTCTTTCCTCCATCATTTCCACCAAGTTACGGAAACTCAAATTGTACCGTAGGTACCACCTTACTGTTAATAAGATTAGTTCAGGCTGATAATGTTTCCACTTGAATAGGTTTTGCTTTTCCATACTGATCAGGTCCTTTTTTAGAGTACTAGTATCAGTATGTCCAAGTTTCAGAGATTAGTTACATAAATCTTATAGTTTTTGCACCAGAACCCTATTTCTTCTGTGTTTAAATCAATGAATTTTAAAAAGGTTTCTGTGGGTATGCTATGAAAATATTAATTTAATTTTGGTTTAAGGTGAGCTTCGCAATTTCAATCCAGCCTTTTGATCTTTAGTGATACTCTTGAAAGAATTTTGTTACAGTTTTGAAAGAAAATTGAAAGATGTTTAAGATAAGATGGGTTTACTGATATTCGTTTTATGTTACAACAAGGGGGAACTACAATATGAAATTACGAAATCAATTATTATTGATGAATATATTAAGCACCAGTATTATGCTAATTGCTATTTGGTATAGCGAAATGAAAATGTTACTTAGACTAGAACAAACGCAATTATTTATAGGAATTGTAATCGTAGCAATGGCGTTTTCAACGATGATTTACTGGATATTAACACGCCCTATTACGGAATCGATTCAAAATTTAATTGCATTAACAAAATATAGTGATAGACAATTTGGAACGATGTATAGGATTGGGTATGGACCACAAGAGTTTAAAGAATTAGCGACTGCTTTTCAACAAATGGCTAAAAATTTAGAGGAAGGGTTTATTCAGTTAGAAGAAGGAGAGAAAGCGCGTACAGAGCTTATTGCGAATATTTCACATGATTTACGAACACCTATAGCTAGCATACAGTTGATGATAGAATCATTACAAGATGATGTAATTGAGAATCCCGAAATGAAGGCGCAGTGCTTAACGACAATCCATAAAGAAATACAAAGATTAAGTGGACTTATCAATGATTTATTTGATCTTTCTAAGTTGGAACTTGGACAAGAAGATTTTTATCCAAGTTTTACACATATGGATCGTATTCTATTAGAAGTGCTAGATTCGCATTCTATTTTATTAAAAGAAAAACAGATCCATTTACAATTACGCGTTTCTGATACATTTCCTAAACTCTGGATTATGCCTTGTAAGATAGCACGGGTTATCAGTAATTTGTTACATAATGCGATTCGATATTCTCCAGTATGTGGAGCAATCGAGTTAATTATAGAGGAAGATAAGCAGAAGCAGCATGTTCAATTCATTTTACGTGATGAAGGAAAAGGCATTGCTTATAGTGATCAACTGCGCATATTTGAACGCTTTTTTAGAACAGATCCATCAAGAAGTTCACAATCTGGAGGGTCCGGACTTGGATTAGCCATTGCACAATCGTTAATTGAAATGCACAAAGGTGAAATTGGTGTGCAAGATCGTTCAGATGGTAAACAAGGAAGTGAATTTTGGTTTACTCTTCCTGTTACCTCAGAAAAGAAATAAGGTTATGAAAGACTTTTGTAACATTTATGAAAGGGATTTGAAAGGTATTTAAATTAAACTGAACTTCCGAAAATGAAATTCGGATGAAGTATGTAGATAAAAAACAAATAAAAAGCGAGGAATGACATTATGAATGGAAAAGCAACAAAAAGGGTAAAAAAGATCCTCCCTGTAGGAATTGGAAAGAAGGTAATCCCTGCAACAGCAGCACTAGGTATTCTTTTTTCTATGGCTCCTGTAGCAGAAAATAAGGCTAGCGCAGGGGTAGGTGCGGTAGTGGATATAACTATTACTGTATTAGGTGCTGTAGCAAACACTTATGAAGCACTTGGAATAAACCCAGGGAATCCAGACCCAGGCACTCACATTGATGTATATGCAGAAAACGAAACTTACCAGGCTCCTAGTTTTAAATCTGGGGAATTTAATATTTCCATGTATCATACACAAGGTGATGGGAATTTTCTTAAACCAGTTAAAGTACGCTATCCAAATGGAAGAATTGAAATTCATCAACTAAGATCTGGGCAACAGCTTAAAATTACTGAAGCAGGTGCAATTATAGATTTAAACCCTAATGCAGCAAATGTCTCAGAACACGATCTTCTTTATATTACACAAGCACAATTAGACGAAGGAAAGACCGGAGTTGTGATAAATCAAGGCCAACATGCATTTGTAGAAAAAGCATCTGGTAAAAACCCAAGATTTCTTGGTCCACTTTACAAAAAATATTCCGGCGACTCCTTTGGCGATTGGACGGTGATTGCTAGAAATTCAGATTACCTATTTGATCAGATAGCAAATAAATTATCAGATGAGCAAAAACGATTGATAACATTGACTTCAAAGCCAGTAGATAAAGATGTCCTTAACAACTATGTTAATAATGATCCTAAAGCTCGTGCAGATTTTTATGATCGATTATCTGATATATTGGCGGAGCGTACTAACGTCCTAGAGACATCTATGGCACTGCCATTCATTACACTAAATGACGGTAAACCTTATCAAATTATCCCTTATAAAAAAGGAACGAATAAAGTAATCGTAAAAACAGGTTCAAAATATCTTTCAGGAAAAGAAGGAAACGGACTTCAATATTCCGATTTGCTTGGCGAGGATGAAGTGTTTGAACTTGTTCAGATAGGAAATTCTAACGATGGTAAATTTCAGTTCCGTTTGAATAACAAGAATGGAGTAAGTTTAGCTGGTAATCAGTATATTTCTGGATTCGCTACGGATTGGAGTTTCAAATCTGAAATTCGTTTCGATGATAAAAGCAACAATGAAATTAACAATTGGTTAATAGAGTGGTATCCGGGTAAAGAAAATGAGAGACAGAAGTATGATGAAGTACAGGCTATAGCTGATGAAAAAGATTCTACTAAATGGATTGCAAAAGATTCCTCTGGAAACGTGATAAAGAACAGTTGGATAAATCGAGGTGATGGGTATTCCTTTACAGATGCTGAAGGAGTCATTTTGACAGGCTGGCAAGAAATTAAGGGGAAGACTTATTATTTCTCAGCGCCTTATGGCTACATGGTTGCTGGAAATGGAAGTGATTCACAGATTGAGAATAAATACTACTACTTTAATGATGATGGTGTTTTACAACGATCAACCTGGGAGGGAGATTCCTATGCCGATGCTTCTGGAGCATTCGTTAAAGAAGGTCTAAAAGAAGTAGATGGTAAAATTTATTACTTCCAAAATTACAATGTAAATAAAAAGGAAGTACGTATAGAAGATCGAGGGGTTATCCTTCACTTTTCCGACAAAGGTGTGCTTGAGAGAGTTTCTGATCTAAATGGAAAAGTTATAGACAGCGTTGTTAATGTTGAGTTGGACAACAAAATATTATCATTTAAGCATGACGGTTCGCTTTATAAAACAGGGCTCAACAAAAGTGAACAACTACTGGAATATTATAGTTTAGAAGATGGAATTTTCTATACCGGTTGGAAAATGATAGACGGTAAAAGATACTATTTCACAAATGGTCGCAATTACACGTTCAATGCTTATGAAAACATTGACGGAAAAAAATATTATTTTCATGAAGATGGATCAGTTAATCGCGCAGGATTTGAAAAAATCGATGGTAAGCTATACCATTTTGACAATAACGGCGTAGCACAAACGGGCTGGCAAACGATCGATAATAAATATTATTACTTCGATGAAAATGGGGCAGCTAAAACAGGGTGGTTCCAAGTTGGTGGTGGATATAGACCTTTCCCTCTTGCATACGGATACCTTTGGTATTGTGCTAGAGAAGATGGTTCCCTTTATTCAGACGGTTGGTTTAAAATTGATGGTAAAGATTATCACTTTGACCAGTGGGGACATAAAATGTAATAACATAATGATAGTTTGAAAAGTTAGCCTATACGTATAAAAATGGGTCATGACATGGACTGAGTTTATTTTCCATGTTATGATCCGTTTTAGTTTTTTTAGGTATACTCCCTATTATTGCTTGCCAATTCGATTCTTTGAGACTGAATAAAACATAGATATTTTTACTCAATTGAAATCATGCTATGAAGCCTTGAGAATTCTTTGCTGTACAAAAATGACCACCATTAAAAAATAAGACATAATTAAATTTGTATGATATCGGAGGTGTAACAAAATGAAACAACTACATATAAGATTATCTCTCATACAATTATTTCTTCTAGTTTTGAATCTATTTATATTTTCTTCAGCCCTGCCATTTTTACCTTGGTTTGTTGAAAATGCTTTTGGTTAGATAGGTATCTTGGCGGTTCTGGTGCAAAAACTATTTTATGAAACTAGATACCGTGATAAAATTCTAGTTGCTGTGTATCTAATCATAAAAAGTAAGTTTCTTTGTTAAAGAGTTTTGTAATCTTTATATTTTGGAAATAGTTCATACTTTTTAGAGAGAATGAAATTAATAGGTTTTTATAGTAAAAGTATTTGCGTAATTTTCAGATGAATATAGGGGGTGACTGTGA
The DNA here is from genome assembly GCF_036963225.1 of Bacillus sp. JJ783. Lineage (NCBI taxonomy): Bacteria > Bacillati > Bacillota > Bacilli > Caryophanales > Bacillaceae > Bacillus > Bacillus sp. JJ783. The sequence continues at coordinate 14,078 of NZ_JBALMG010000072.1, forward strand.
ATGCCCGAACCATTAAAGAAAAATAGTCGCTATATGGTTGGATTGGACAGTCTAAGGGGCCTAGCCATACTAGGTGTCATTTTGTATCATATCAATTTTAATTGGATGCCCGGTGGATTTTTAGGTGTCACTGTATTCTTTGTACTTTCCGGTTATTTAATTACAGATATTCTGGCTATAGAATGGAAGAATAATAAGAGAATTGACCTGAAGAAATTCTGGCTCAGTAGGGCAAGGAGATTACTTCCTGGAATGCTTATCATGCTCATCGTCACCTTAGCATGGATTACAATTTTTCATAGTTCTTTACTTGTAAAAATGCGAGGAGACTCACTAGCTGCTTTATTATATTTTAGTAATTGGTGGTATATTTATCATAAATTATCTTATTTTGATAGCTTTAGTCAGCTTTCCCCGCTAAATCACTTTTGGTCGTTAGCTGTTGAGGAACAATTTTATGTGGTCTGGCCATTCGTTATTAGTTTGGGGTTTTATTACATAAAAAAACAATCACGCATGATCTTATTTATTTGTCTAGGAGCGATTGCTTCCGCTTTAGCAATGGCAATCCTATATGAGCCAGGCTCTGACCCGAGTAGAATTTATTACGGTACTGATACACGGGCTTTTTCTTTACTAATTGGAGCGGCACTTGCCTTAATTTGGCCAAGCAGTAGGCTTGCGAATAAAATTATTCCGCAAGCACGTCTAATTCTTGATGTCATTGGGGGACTTGCTCTTATCATCATTCTCATTATGTTTTGGAGGACGAATCAATATGAGCCGTTTCTATACCGTGGGGGAATGGTTCTTTTATCACTGGCTACTGCCTTGTTAGTCGCTAACCTCGCTCATCCGGCTAGCAGAATCGCACAATTTTTGAGATTTAGACCACTGCGTTGGATGGGGGTACGATCATATGGGATATATCTTTGGCATTATCCGATTATTACATTGACGACTCCGAAGGTAAATGCTGGGGAGTTTTCGTCTACAAGAGCAATTCTTCAATTTCTTCTTATTATAATTGTTGCACAAATTTCGTGGAAGTTTATTGAAAATCCAATACGAAAAGGCGCATTGAAGAATATTCGGATTAAGAACTTGAAAATAAGAAACTTAACTTTAAGTGGTAAGTTAGCTTTAATATGTGCAGTATGCATTTCTTCGATAGCTACTTTTGGATTAACAACAGCTAGTAAAGAAAAGGAGAATCCTCAAAAAGAAAAGGTGGAAGCAGTGCAAGAAGAACAGGCTAAACATCCAGTTGCAGTTTGGGAAAAACCAGCCGATGAACCACCTCAAAATAAAGAAGAACAAAAAGAAGAGAATCCCGCACAGCCTAAAGATCCTCTAACAGTTACAGCTGTAGGAGACTCAATCATGATTGATATTGCTCCGTATTTAAAAAATGCTTTTCCTAATATTGGGATTGATGCGAAAATAGGAAGGCAAATGTCACAGGCAATCTCTGCTGTGGAACAGCTAAAGAATGAGGGGAACTTAGGAAGTCATGTCATTATTGGATTAGGTACAAATGGAGCCTTTACCAAGGAGCAATTAGCATCATTAATTGAAGTAATCGGGAATGAACGTAAAATTATATTAATCAATACGAGGGTACCACGTCCGTGGGAATCGCTGGTGAATGAGAAGTTAAAAGAAGCAGCATCATCTTACAAAAATGTGGTGTTAGTTGATTGGTATTCAGCAAGTGCTGGAAATAAGGCGTACTTTGAACCAGATGGCGTACATTTAACGAAAACAGGTGCAGAAGCATATGCTGCTCTTGTAGCAAAAGAAGTGAATCAATAGGGGTACGGAAACGACTCTGGCGCAAAGATTTACAAACATAAACGTGGCTCAAGGGCATATGGCTTGAATTTAAATTAGTAATGCATTTATAGGAAAAGGTGAAGGAACATATTGGTCCTTCACCTTTTTTATTTTTTATAAAAAGATTTCAAAACTTTTAGTTTTTGGGGTTCTGGTGCAAAGATTGTATTTATTTGAAAGAGGTATATAAATGCCTAATGGAATCTATTCTTATGCAGCCATTCCGAATAGTTGATGAATAAACTTCACTTCATTTTGGACAGACTTGTCCCGTAAAATAAGTTGGCCTTTTTTAATGATATGCATCGCTTTTATTCCTGAAAGAATAGATTTAGCTGTACGAAAAGATTTCAATCCTAGCATTGAACGAACTCTCTTTTTAATAAAACGATGATCTTGCTCTACAATGTTATTAAGGTATTTTACCTGCCTTATTTGGATGCCTACAGGCATCTTTTTCTCTGTCTTCAACTCTTCAATCGCTATAGGATAGGCCGGGTTTTTGTCCACTGTAATCACACGGGGCTTTGAAACATGAAAAGACTGCAAAGCTTTCTTGAAAAAACGCTTTGCAGCCCTATGATCTCTTGTTTTGCTTAAATGAAAATCAATTGTATTTCCTTTCGAATCAACAGCACGATATAGGTACATCCATTGACCTTTGACTTTCACATACGTCTCATCGACTCGCCAAGAATCATTGGTTGACTTAAGATGACGTCGTACTCGCTTATCTAATTCGGGACCATATTGATGAACCCATCGCATGATAGTTGTATGAGCAAGGGATAGCCCGCGTTCTTCCATCATTTCGACTAAATCACGAAAACTGAGGTTATACCGTAGGTACCATCTCACGGTTAATAAAATAATATCCGGTTGATAATGTTTCCACTTGAATAGATTTTTCTTTTCCATACCAATCACATCCTTTTTTAGAGTACTAGTATCAGTATGTCCAAGTTTAGGAGGTTACTTACAAGCGTTTTGGAGTGTTTGCACCAGAACCAAATTAAGTGTGATAGAGTGATAGATTGAAAGAAAAAACTTTTTCAATAATTTTCTGATAATTCAAAAGGTAATTAGAATATAAATAGAAATTCAACTAGGATTCCTTAGGTGGTGATCATTTATTTATTGTCAAAAAATAAGTGAATCGAGCAAGTATGACTATTGCACTTAAAATAAATAACAGCCTTTTTGTAAAGTGAATCTACATAAACTGATTCAGAATCTTATAAGAATCCATATGGAAAGTATTCATTCAAATAACAAACAGCCCAAGTTCCAATGAGGAACTTGGGCTGTTTGTATGTTTTATTTTCTTAGTATTGTAAATAAGCATTTTACTCCATCGCCATCAAGATAAAAGAAAGAGTGATCCCACTTTATGGTTATGTAAAAAACTTGAAAAAAGCATAAACCAGCAGAACCTTTGTATTTTGCTATCGTACGTATTTCACCCTGCACAAAAAAATATTTCTCAACATCTCATCCGTTGAAAAATATTGAATATTCTTATTATAACGAATATTATGTTGTTATCGACAAAAAAATGATAATTCGCAGACACTGGGGAGGAAATACATTGAAAAAGAATAAGAAGTTAAAACCTTTATCAGTTTTAGCAACAGCGGCAGTACTAAGTAGTAGTTTTGCTTTTGGAAGTCATGCAGCTTATGCTGAGACACCACCAACACCATCTCTACCAATAGATGAGCATTTAATACCGGATGAGCGTTTGGCAGAAGCGCTAAAACAAAGGGGAGTAATTGATCAATCTGCATCACAAGCTGAGACGTCAAAGGCTGTTGAGAAATATGTTGAGAACAAGAAAGGGGAAAACCCTGGGAAAGAAATTATTAAAGAAGATAGTCTTACGCAAGAGGCTTCTGATTTTATGAAAAAAGTAAAAGATGCAAAAATGAAGGAAAATGAACAGGCGCAGCAGCCTACAGTAGGGCCAGCAGCTGGACAAGGTGCTGGATTGAATTCTAGTAAATTAAATGGAAAAGTACCTACTGCACCAGCGAAGCAAGAAGAGTACAACGGTGCTGTTCGAAAAGATAAAGTACTTGTTTTACTTGTAGAATTTAGCGATTTTAAGCATAACAATATTGATCAAGAGCCAGGATACATGTATTCTAAGGACTTTAATCGTGAACATTATCAAAAAATGTTATTTGGTGATGAACCATTTACGTTATTTGATGGATCGAAGATTAATACATTTAAACAATTTTATGAAGAACAATCTGGCGGGAGCTACACAGTTGATGGAACTGTAACGGAATGGCTTACTGTTCCAGGGAAAGCTTCAGATTACGGTTCGGATGCGGGTACTGGCCATGATAATAAAGGTCCTTTAGGGCCACGTGATTTTGTGAAAGAAGCATTAAAGGCAGCGGTAGCAAAAGGAATTAATTTAGCAGACTATGATCAATTCGATCAATATGATCAAAATGGTGATGGAAATAAAAACGAGCCAGATGGCATTATTGATCATTTAATGGTTGTACATGCTGGCGTGGGTCAAGAAGCTGGCGGCGGTAAATTGAAAGATGATGCGATTTGGTCTCATCGTTCAAAACTTGGATCAAAACCATATGCGATTGATGGCACAAAATCTTCTGTTTCAAATTGGGGCGGAAAGATGGCTGCATACGATTATACAATCGAGCCTGAGGACGGAGCAGTTGGTGTGTTTGCGCATGAGTATGGTCATGATTTAGGCTTACCAGATGAGTACGATACAAAGTATTCAGGACAAGGTGAACCTGTTGAGTCATGGTCTATTATGAGCGGCGGCAGCTGGGCTGGAAAAATTGCAGGAACAGAGCCAACAAGTTTCTCACCACAAAATAAAGAGTTTTTCCAAAAGAATATGAAGGGCAACTGGGCGAATATCGTTGAGGTAGATTATGATAAACTTCGCACAGGAGTCGGTGTTGCAACATATTTAGATCAAAGTGTTACAAAATCAAAACGACCAGGAATCGTTCGTGTTAACTTGCCAGACAAAGATATCAAAAATATCGAATCGGCATTTGGTAAGAAGTTTTATTACAGTACAAAAGGAAATGACATTCATACAACACTTGAGACACCAGTATTTGATTTAACAAATGCAAAAGATGCTAAGTTCGATTATAAGGCATTCTACGAACTTGAAGCGAAGTATGATTTCCTTGATGTATATGCGATTGCAGAAGATGGAACGAAGACACGTATTGATAGAATGGGCGAAAAAGATGTAAAAGGCGGCGCGGATACAACTGATGGTAAGTGGGTTGATAAAACTTACGATTTAAGCCAATTCAAAGGGAAAAAAGTAAAACTGCAATTTGAGTATTTAACAGATATTGCAGTAGCTTATAAAGGATTTGCGTTAGATAATGCAGCATTAACTGTAGATGGCAAAGTTGTTTTCTCGGATGATGCAGAAGGCCAGCCAGCAATGACGTTAAAAGGATTTACTGTATCTAACGGATTGGAACAGAAAAAAAATAACTACTATGTAGAGTGGAGAAATTACGCTGGTTCTGACACTGCGTTACAACATGCGCGTGGCCCAGTGTTTAATACAGGAATGGTTGTATGGTATGCGGATCAAAGCTTTACAGATAACTGGGTAGGCGTTCATCCAGGTGAAGGATTCTTAGGGGTAGTAGATTCTCATCCAGAGGCAATCGTAGGAACATTAAACGGACAACCGACTGTGAAGAGCAGTACGCGTTATCAAATTGCCGATGCGGCATTCTCATTTGATCAAGCGCCAGCATGGAAAGTGAATTCGCCAACTCGCGGTATCTTTGACTATAAAGGATTACCAGGAGTTGCAAAGTTTGATGATTCTAAGCAGTACATCAACAGCGCTATTCCAGATGCAGGACGTAAGTTACCGAAACTAGGATTGAAGTTTGAAGTAGTAGGCCAAGCTGAAGACAAGTCTGCAGGTGCAGTTTGGATTCATCGATAGAATAAGGTGAAATTAAGAGGGAGCTGCCTCATAAGTTGGTGAAACCGACTTATGGACAGCTCTATTTTTATTGTGGAAACGAGGCAGTTTAGTTTAGGAACCAGTTTGTTGGAAAGAAAGATATAAAATTCATTTTCAATAAAAACGAAAAAGTTATGTTGCAAAAAGGGTTGTGCCTATTAATTATATGAAGAGAGGCATGTAGTGTGTTACTAGACAAAAATACTTGATACACCAATGTTACCTTCACTCACCCTCCTCATTATTATAAGCTAATAGTGGTTCGTACATCATTATAGCGTGATTCTCCGTTACATATTGGTCTTCTATAAACTGTTTCTGTTGATTATATACTCTACGTTGAATAACATTATGTCGTATATAACCACCCCAGTATGCAGATTGGATTGAGTGTTCTTTTTCATATACTTCATATTGATAAAGCTGCGGATGGGCAATTCTCCATTCACCGACTAAATGCTTATCTGTAATATAAAGGTGAAGTTGATACGATTGGTCCGTTTCATTTTTGATTTGTAAATCCAAATAATTATAAGAACAAGTCGCTCCACTTCCAAATGGTTGGGTCCGCTTGGAATCAGGAAAGACATCAAAACTATGACGATATCGCTCTGTTACTGTCAATGGTGTATGTAAGGTCATCCAATATATTAAATTTGAAAGCTGACAAAGCCCTCCTCCAATGCCTGCTTGAAAAGATCCATAGTGTAGTATCATGCCCTCTACATAGCCTTTTCTCTTCGTGGGCTTACCTATTAAACGCCAGTAAGAGAATGTTTCTCCCGGTCTAATGACGATACCATTTAGTTGTTTAATAGCAATCTTCAAATTAACAACTTTATTCTGTTGATACCACATATCTACATCTTTGAGCTTACGAAGTAGTATCGTTCGGTGCTGAATCGCTGTATAGGGTAACTTTTCTTGTTGAAACGTTTTTGCATATGTTTTTCCGTCTGCTAACCACTGAATGTACCTCTTTGTAGAGTAATACCATGTCCCTAGTAGAATGCGATACTTAGACCGCTGTTTAGGACGTAAGTTCACTAAATTCATTTTATTTCCTCTCTCCATCGTTTTCATATGTTACCATTTCCGTAATTACGATCCCAATCAATTGCCGTATTAATGCCTTTGAATTTACCCAAGTTTTCCCGCACAGAACTGTAATATTAATTGTCGCATTCTCTCGTTTTTTAACTACATTCTTATATGTATATCCATCAATAAATTGTGCTTTTCTTAGCTGCATAGTAATTAACATAAATAGATAAAAGACGCAAAAAAAACAGTATAATTAATCTAATGGGGACCTTGTTTTTTCCATTTTTCGAATTGCTTATAGTCGTGTGAAACTTTGCTTCAATACGATAAATTCAAATAAATACATTATAAATATAAAGGATAACCTTAAAAAAAGAATAATGAAAATTAAAGAAATTCTAAAGTATTAATATATTTTTACTAAATATTGATTGATAATAAGTTGTTTTTTGAGACTTTACTAGGTTCTGTTGCAAAGTTTCTTAGCAAATAAAAAGTTAAGTTAATTACAATGAATCATGTTAAAAGGTATGTTCTCAGGATTATATTGCGATTTTAATGGAGATAGCATTGTTTTTTAGGCTACATTTTAGCGAAATAAAAGCTCAAAAAGCGATATGTATATTAACAATGTTACATTCGTGTTTTTCTTTTCATTTATATATTCGCAAGTAAAATAGCATAATATCAGTATGAATCCCTATAGTAATATGAATTTTTGCATATTTTGAAATTCAGTATATCCTCCGAAAACTTTTGATTGTATAATGTGTTTTGTCATATTCTTTTAGATTTTTCGACAAAAAATAACAAAAAATAGAAGACGTATTGGGAGAAGGCATTATGTACACAAAACTATTAAAATCAATTACATCATTATCACTAATAGGTGGTGCTTTATTATATACAAATGGCAGTGATGTGAAAGCTGCTGAAGCGGGCGTTTTTTCTGATGTGCCTACATCGCATTGGTCGTATCCTGCGATTAAAGATTTAGCGAGCAAAAATATTATTTCAGGTTATGGAAATGGGATATTTGGCTTTGGGGATGTTGCGACGAGGGAGCAAGTTGCAGCTTTAATTTATCGAGTGCTAGTGCCGAATAAGCAAGGCGGCTCGTTTAGTAATGATGGAACTCGTTACGTATTAGAAGATGGCTCTACGTTTAAAAATCCTTACGGTGATATTAATCGTGATTCTACAATGTTTCCAGAAGAGGTATTAACTTTAACGAATTTAGGGGTTTTTAAAGGTGACGAAAATGGCCGATTTAGACCTAAAGCTTCTGTGAGTCGTGCGGAAATGGCACAAATTCTTACAAATGCTTTTCATCTTGCTGCTAAACAAAAACATACATTTAATGATGTTCCAAGTCCATTTTGGGCAGAAAATGCGATTAGTGCGGTGCAATCAAACGGAATCGCAGATGGTACAGGCAACGGGGAATTTGAACCATATGGCACAGTAACACGTGAACAGTATGCACAGTTTTTATATAAAACTTTGAAATATAAAAATACTGATGTAAAGGATACAGGAGATGCGGCATTATTAACAGCGTTTAAAGACGAAGTGCAAAAGCGTATTAATACGTACGAAACGAACATTACACTTCCATATAAAACGAAAAATAGTAATACAAAAGAAGTGATGAATACACTTTTCACCGCATATAAAGAAGTCGCAAGTAAAAATGAGTATACAAATTATAATAGATCGAATGTTTCATATGGACTTTCTGGATCACCTGGAGATTATACCTTTACGCTACATATTACATATCGCGAAACGAAAGAACAAACGGAATATGTAATGAAACAAGCAAAGGCAATCGTTTCCTCTATTATTCAAGTCGGTATGGATGATCATGAAAAAGTGAAGGCGGTTCATGATTACGTAGTAAAACATGTTTCTTACGATACGTCTTATAAAGCGTATACAGCATATGAGGCACTCGTGAATCGTTCTGCCGTTTGCCAAGGTTACACACTATTAACCTATCAATTATTAAAAGAAGCTGGAATTGAGAATCATTTTGTAGTAGGAACTGGAGACGGTCAGCCTCATGCTTGGAATTTAGTTAAAATCGATAACAAGTGGTACCATCTTGATACAACATTCGATGATCCTGTGCCAGATGAACAAGGGCGCGTAACGTATTCATATTTCAACTTATCAGATGAGCAAATTGCAAGAAATCACGAGTGGAACCGCGGAGACTATCCGCAGGCTACAACAAATTATTATGATACACTTACAAATAAAATTGCAGTGGGTAGCTCGAAATCAGCTGCATACGAACAAATATTAAAAGATACAAAACTAAATTATTTAGGAAATGAATACATTGTAAATAGCTATAACGAATTAAAAAGTAAAATGCAGCAGCGTTATAGTGCAAAGCCAGAAAAGATTGAAGTTCTTTATAAGCAATCAATGGACGGTGCACTGCAAGATGTGAAGAAGGCAATTGGAGAAATTCGTTTCCCGCAAGGAGCGAACCGTGTTTCTTATAAAGCGGAGCCGTATAATGCGAAAGAAGGATATTCTTTAGTGACGATTACGTTTACGTATTAAAAACAGCCTAGATCCATATAAGGGGTCTAGGTTGTTTTTTTATACCTTAATTTGACATATACAGTTAGACTGTATAAAATGAAACTATACAGTTAAACTATATAGTTGGACTATATAGTTATCGTTACATTGGAGGTCTTTATGAATAGGGATAAAAATTTACCATTAACGGAAACAACGTATTACGTTCTTTTAGCTTTATTAGAGCCAGCTCATGGATATTTAATTATGCAAAAGGTGGAGGAACTTAGTGATCATCAAGTGAAAATCGCAGCGGGTACATTGTATGGTGCGGTTGAAAATTTATTAAAGCAACAATTAATAGAATCGGTAAAAAGTGAAGATAAACGAAGAAAAGTGTATATCATTACTGAACGCGGGAAAGAAGTATTACACTTAGACTTTATGAGGATGCAGCACATTGTTGGAGTTACAAAAAGCTTATTAAATGTATAGTTAGGGGGAAGCGATGATGTGGAGATTGAAATTCTTTTTAGACTTTGAGAAAGAGGAGAAATGGTTAGAAGAGATGGCTTGGAAAGGCTATCAACTAAAAAGTAATACATTCGGTTATAGATTTAAAATCGCTGAACCGGAAGATGCGAAAATTAAAATAGACCATAGAGTATTTAATAGACGGAGTGACTTTATTAATTATTGTACGTTATTTGAAGATAGTGGCTGGAAGCATATAGCCGGTAAATGGTGGGCAGGCACGCAATATTTTAAAAAGATAGATGAGGAAAGTGAAGATGACATTTTTTCAGATCAAATGTCACGAGCAGGGAAGTATAAACGTTTATCTAAGACATTTTTAGAATTAGCAATATGTTATTTGCCGATATTAATCCTATTTATGTCTAATAGTACAATTAATTTAGGAGCACTTGTAAATCCGAAAGAACTATACTTTACGCCAGGGCTATGGGATAAGCAAGGCACAGCATTTTTAGGATCATTCTTATTTGAAACACCATTTGCATTAATGAGGGGCATTTCATGGTTGTTTATCCCAGCTGCGATTGGTATGTTTTTCTTTTTCTCATATAAAGCAAATCGATTGTATGAAGAGAGAAAATGATAGGAGAAATCCCCTTAAAGCTGATGCTTTGAGGGGATTTTTTTGAATTTGTAAATGGTGTACTTGGTTAGCTTGATGGGCATGTGGTACTACCCTAAATAACAATAAAATCCTTCGAAAATTAATATAGTTTTTTAAAAATAGAGATGATATGATGGATAATCATACCATTTTTTCACTTCATGTATGATTTTACAGTAGGATACCCCTATATTAAGATAATGTAAATGACGGAGGGATATTAGTAACAGGGGGAGAATAATGAAAAAGTTATTACAAGAAATTATAAATTGGATCAGTATGACCGATGAACAGATTGTTATTGGCATTTCAGGGCACGGTGCTGCCGGAAAAACAACGTTCGCCAATAAGCTCATAAACCAATTAAATCAAAATAAAGTGAATTATATTAATACAGATCCATACATTGTTAGTTCAAATGTACGAAAGTATACAAATATCCACTATACATATCAGAATGAAAATCATTATGATAAAATGACAGCTTGTCATCCATCAGCCCATCATTTGTCTGCGTTAGAAAGAGATGTTCAAATGGTAAGAGCTGGTTTAGATTTTTATACAATGGATACACATTATATAAAAAGTGAGTTAATTTCTTCGAAAAATAAGGTGACGATTGTAGAAGGAATGAGTGTCGCATTTATTAATCCAAATTTATTTGATTTGAAAATTTACTTCTATACAGATGGAGAAACAGAATTAATGAGAAGGTCTAGCCGTGATATTATTGAAAGAGGAGCCGATATTAATTACTTAAGGAAGTCTCATGAAGAACGTCGGATTCAGTATGAAGTGTTTATGCATCCGTATAGTCAACGCTTTAATATTATTATCAAAAATTCCAATGAAACAATATGTTTAGAAAAAAATACATTTGAGTTTTATAAAGTTTAAATGCAAATACTTTATTTACTAAAATAGCAAGTTAGTGAATAAATTGTTCATATTTTTTCAAGAGGAGGTTAAGCAATGAGAGCACCGTATCAAGTATTGATATTTCCTTATATAAAAACTGACGATTCCATTCAATATGCTATTTTTAATCGAAGTGATTATGGTTATTGGCAAGGAATAGCTGGTGGTGGAGAAGATGGTGAGACTCCTATTGAATCAGCAAAACGGGAAGCGTTTGAAGAGGCTGGTATTACAAGAGAAAGTCCATATATAAAACTAGATTCTGTGTCTTCACTACCAGTAGAGGATGTAGTTGGTGAATTTCTTTGGGGGAAAGATGTTTATGTAATAAAAGAATTTTCTTTTGGAGTTAAAGTTCCTACAAAAAATATTAAATTATCTAAAGAACACTTCAATTATAAATGGCTGTGCTTTGAGGAAGCCGTAACGCTTTTAAAATGGGATAGTAACAAAACGGCTTTGTGGGAATTAAATAAAAGGCTGTTAAAATAATTAAAGTGTTAGTTAACAAAGCTGATAGTGGAGCGAGAATTAAACAACTTAAAAAAGCTTTGCTACATTACCTATGTAGTAAGGCTTTTTTCTTAGCGTACGAAATCGCGTTTTGTTGGCGGTACCCCGCTAAGAGCATGCAAGATTTTATACAGTTTTTCGGCTAATCCAATAACAAACGAGAACCCTAAAACCGCGCTAGGATAGGGATGTATAAAAAATGCATAGATCCATAGAACAAAAAAGGAGATTTACTTGTGAGATTAGGGTTCCTCCTTATTCTTGCTACCGATAATAGGACGTTATGTTAACCGAGCATGAATCTTTATTCATCACCATTTTTACTTTTTTCTCAAACTGATTCATCTATACTAGACTTAAACATAGTAAACATTTTTGATAATACTTTAAGAGGTGAGTTATTTGAAAGAAAAAGATCATTATAAAGATTTACTAAAAGGATTATGTAAAATTAACAATATTTCTCCTCGAAAACCTAGATTCGAAAATTTTAATGATATGGAAGAGCTAGTACTTATTCATATTAAAAATCACTTAAAAGAGGGAGTAGATATAGAGTGCTTTAGAATTTTAGATCTAATTTATCAAACAGTCATACCTTTAGGTATCACATATAAACAACAATTATTGTTGTATCCAAATGGAAATAGATTAGATAGAGTCACAATATGTTTTAAAAAAGAGGATTATATATTATTAAATAAAAAGTTAGAAACAGGAGATATCTAATAAATATCCTATTCCTTCTGTACATACTATTGTGCGGCAAATTCCTAACGATACCCCTTAATCAACTTCCAATAACGATAATTATGTAAATAAGCTGTCCATATGGGCAGCTTATTTTATTTTTTGTTTAGCACGGGCATTTTTTCATGAAGAAAAGACACTCACATGAGTGTCTTTTCCGATAGTTTTTTAGCAGAAGCAAGAAGCTCCAACTATGATTAATAAAATAAATAATACAACTAATAAAGCAAAGCCGCCGCCACAACTACTACAACTACCACCAAAGCCCATAACAGTTCCTCCTTTAGATAAGAGGAGAAAACAAGAGGTCACTCATGTATTTTAACGGATTCAATTTACTTTATGTATTTACGCATGAATTGAGCAGGTCCTTTTGAAAATAAAGAAAAGACACCTTCTAAGGTGTCTTTCTCCGATTTGAACCATCTCAAGTTTAATGATATGGGGTCTCGCCACATACCTATCAAGCTGAAGGGGATCTTTTTTTTAGCTTTTAAAGAAATCCTTCATCATTTTAGCGCCTTTAATGTTCAATGTCACACCTTCTACTTTATCTTTCTTTTCATCTTTAGCGATCGTAATTTGCTCCGTATTATCAACCCACACAAGAAATTCTTCTTTTGAGTCATCTTTATATGTAACGGTTATAGTAGAATGCGCAGATGCCCTCTTTTTTTGATCTAGTGTGATTGTTTTAGGTGTTCCATTTTGAACTGCCGAAACGATAGATTGTATCATTTTTTCGTTATCTGTTTGAGATTTGGAACTAGTATTACTTGATGTTCTAAGCATCTCAATGTTTGTAATGTCTGCAGAGTTTAATTGAATGGTATTTTTCGTATTTTCTTGCTTAGTTTTTGGAGTATTATTTGTAGTAGAAGTGCTTGTACAACCTATTAAAGTAAAAGATAGAACACTTAGAGCGCATATATAAGTGATTTTTTTCATTTTATCTCCTCCTCTAATTTAATTATAACAATATTCTGTTAATTTAGGTAGTTATTGTAAGGGGAAAGGTAAAATAATATCTCATCCTTACAAAATTGTCACACTCATGTAAGGTAATTCAATAGATTCGTTACTTTTTCCATGTCATAATAAAGACATAAGAAAGCTAATCAAAAAACTATAAGTTATTAGGAGAGTGTCAGTCATGATTGTAACAACAACGTCTGGAATCCAAGGTAAAGAAATTATTGAGTATATTGATATTGTAAATGGTGAAGCTATTATGGGTGCAAATATTGTTCGTGATTTATTTGCTTCCGTTCGTGATGTTGTCGGTGGCCGTGCTGGTTCTTATGAAAGCAAGCTAAAAGAAGCTCGTGATATCGCGATGGACGAAATGAAAGAACTTGCAAAACAAAAAGGTGCGAACGCTATCGTTGGTATTGACGTAGATTATGAAGTTGTTCGTGATGGAATGTTAATGGTTGCTGTAAGTGGTACAGCTGTACGTATATAATTAAATAAAAAAACAGGCTCACCCCTCGAAGCTTATGCTTTGAGGGGATTTTTTAATAACTAGTCAAAAACACTTTTCCTTTTGTTTTCTCGGCAGACTGCACAACATCAACCGCAGTTTTCAAATCTGCTAAGTCATACGTAGAATGTACTGTCATGAAACGTAATTGTTTATCTTCTACTAAGCGAATTAAGTGACGAAACGTTTCTTGCCATTTATATGCGGACACTTCTTTATTCCAATGTCGTAAATGAAATATGTTAGCGTGCACTTTTGCTTTAGTGACAATCTCTGCCCAGTTTACTTGTATTCCTGATAGAAGGCCTATAGTTAAAAAGTGCCCGTTTGGACGTAAAGAAAAAGCTAATTCATTTCCATCGGATCCTCCAATAGAATCAATTGCAGCATCTGCACCTATCCCGTTTGTTAATTCCATAACTGTTTCATAAAGCGGGGTAGTGGAAGTATCTATTACATGATGGGCACCAAGCTGAAGTAATTCTTCTGTATGTTTACTATTTCTAGTCACTGCAATTAATCGGAAGTTTAAAATTTGTGATAATTGAGCAAAAAGATGTCCAATAGCGGATCCACAAGCATTTACTAATAAAATGTCATTACATTTTAATTTTAGAGTTTCTGTACACGTAACCCATGCTGTAAGGGGATTAATATACATTTGTGCTGCTGTGAAATCATCAATAGAATCAGGAATAGGGACCACGAAGTCAGCCGATGTTGTAACAAATTCTTGCCAAGTACCTTCCCCGCGTAAAGGTAAAACGCGTTTACCGATAAGGTCTCTAGAAACAAAAGCTCCTACATTTTCTACAATACCAACACCTTCGTAACCAGGTATGTTAGGTAACGGAATTCTATGTGCATACGCTCCGGTTACTGGAATTAAGTCAGATGGATTTATAGGTCTTGCTAACATGCGAACTAGCACTTCATTATCTTTCGGTGGTTCTATATTTTTATATTCAACTTGTAACACATCTTTCGGATTGCCAAACTCATGAAATTGAATGTATTTTCCAAGCAAAATAAATGTTCCTCCTTAGTGTGATTGGATTAATTATAGCATTTTTAGCTTAATTGATTATTTCAGTAGCACTAAATAAAGAGGAACAGACAGTCTTCGTTTATACATTTGATAAAATCGTAGAAAATGGTATTGCTGTGTTTAAAAAATTTAATGAAAAATAGGCTCGACCCTTGGAGTTTATGCTTTGAGGGGATTTTTATTGTGCAAATTTCAAAAAAACAAATGAATTATGTAGCATTGTATGGATTGTAAAATCGATTTCCTGAATAAGTTATTAGGTACATAGTAATATAATAAAAAGACGCCCTTGTGAGCGCCTTTTTCCGACTTGAGATAGATGTATCATTATTGTTCTATTAGGATACATAGCTCTCGTTTAAAGTTTACTCACACAAATGATCTGTGTATCAATTTGTTTTGATATACAGATCATTTGCATGATAATTCTTATAGATAATTGCTGAATGATAACCTTACATGAATGCTTTTAAAAGTTCTTGAACCAATGGAATTACTCCACCTACGAATTTTAAAACTGCCATTGCGATTTCCATATGATTGCCTCCTTTTTTTAATAGTAAGATGTAATGAATCTTTATACCCTCATTATAGTAAGCGTTTACAAATACATCAATGCATTTCGATATGCATTATTTCATATTTGTATTCGGTAATGAGGATAAAGAGGAATCAGTAACCTATCAAAATATAAGTCGCATCTTGTATAGTATAATGTAATGGTGGAGGTCGGATATGAAAAAAATAAATTCAAATATAGATTTGGATACAAATGTATTGGAAGCGGTATTTATTCCAAGAAGGTTTATTGTTTTATGGATTATACTCGTATATATAGCTTCAATGCTTTTAGAATTTCGGAATAATATTCTCTCTATGGATAGTTTCTTCTTTACAATAGTCATTGTTATTCATACTATTTTTCATTGGTATGCGAGTTCATTAAAGAATAGGCAATTGTTGTATTTCTTTTTTGTACAACTCTTCATTGTGTTTCTCGCTGCATTTATTGTACCAAATGGTTCAATAGCTATTTTTGTTGGATTACCCCCTATTTTAATTGCCCAAAGTCTATATGTTTATAACAATATATTTAAAGTAATGGCAGTTTTTACTCTTATGTATGCCATATTTTGTACTGCAATCAGTATCAATTATGGTGTGAATAAAGTAGCTATTCTTATCTCTATGTTCCTTTTAGTATTAGCAATTATTATTCCTTTTTCCTATATTAATAAGCAGCAATTTGATGCACGTAATCGTATACAGAGCTACATTCAAGAGTTAGAGTCTGCATATATGAGAGTAGAAGAATTGACATTAGCTAATGAAAGGCAGCGAATGGCAAGAGATTTACATGATACGTTAGCGCAAGGTGTAGCGAGCTTAATTATGCAATTGGAAGCAATAAATGCCCATATGCAAAAAGGGAATACAGGACGATCTCAAGAGATTATGAAACAAACTATGGTAAGAGCGAGACAAACTTTACATGATGCAAGGTTGGTTATTGATGATTTGCGTCATACTACCAATTCATTTAATGAAGCAGTAGAGGAAGAGGTTCAACGTTTTTCTGAGGCTACGTCTATACATGTGAGATTTACTATTCAAAGCCCCCCGCATATTTCAAGCTTAGTAAAGGAGCACTGTTTATATGTAATTAGTGAATGTTTAACGAATATCGCAAAACATTCGCAGGCAACAGATGTAAATTTAAAAGTTGAATATATCGCTGACATTGAAAAGCTTACTATTGAAGTTGAAGATAATGGAATTGGTTTTGACACTGGATATATCGGTAAGAATCCTGGACACTATGGTTTAATTGGCTTAAATGAGCGTGTTCGATTGATTAAGGGAGAAATACATATATTGAGTGAAAAGATGAAGGGTACGAAAGTGTATATTCAAGTGCCTATAAATAAAGAAGGAGATAGCCATGAAGTATAACGTATTAATTGTGGATGATCATTTCGTTGTAAGAGAAGGTCTGAAATTAATAATAGAAACGAGTGATTCATTTCAAATTATAGGTGAGGCTGCAAACGGAGAAGAAGCCCTTTCTTTCATAGAAAAAAAGAAACCCGATGTTATTTTAATGGATTTAAATATGCCTAAAATGAGTGGTTTAGAAACGATTGAGGCTTTGAATAAAAAACAAAATCATACGCCGATTATTATATTAACTACTTATAACGAAGATGAATTAATGTTAAAGGGAATTGAGCTAGGAGCAAAAGGATATTTGCTGAAAGATACGGATCGTGAGAATTTATTTCGAACGTTGGAAGCGGCTATTCGAGGTGAGATTTTACTACAACCAAATATTATGGAAAAGATTGTGAACTATAAAAGGAAAGAAGTACATGCTGATAAGGTTGAAGGGAACAACTTAACAGAAAAAGAATTGTTTGTGTTGAAAGCTATTGCGCGCGGATATAAGAATAAAGAAATTGCATTTGATATGGGGATAGCTGAGCGAACGGTAAAAGCGCATTTAACAAATATATACAATAAATTAGGCGTTAACTCACGGTCAGAAGCAGTAGCTGTGTCTATTGAAAGGAAGTTAATTCATTTTTAAAACATTATATATGCCCAATCGTACATTATAGGCTTGCCCTTTTGTACGATTTTTTTATTTCTTTCTCATGTTATGCTTCAGAAAGTATGAGAGATTTAAGAACAGTACAATTACAGACGTTTTCTTTTATCCCAACATAGAACGTATTGCTGTAAATTCATTCAAAGATTGCAGTTGATAAGAAATGGGGGAGTTAACACAGATGTTTCTACCTATTACTACATTTTATAGGTTTAGTTGGCTGGGGAGTTTTGCTTTCTCTTCAGAAAAGGTTAGCAGGAATCGAGCGCTTTCGAGGGCCGAAGAACTAAATGCTAATTTGTATGAAAAGAAATGTATAGATTCAGTTAGTAATATTCATGAGGAAATAACGATAGATTTTGTGAAATATGGTGATAATTATGTATCGGGTCATGCGGAACCTTATGCAACAATTGTCATAACGAGCGGCGATATGCTTGTTGGAAGTGGACGGGTTAATGAGTATGGAGAATTTAAAATATATACGAATAATCATCTGGAAGAGTATTTGATAATAAAAGTTCAGTCGATATTAGGTGGTTTTTATCAAGAGAGTATAATAGTAAAGGTAGATTGTTAATTTATAATGATTCCAGTTTTTATTTTCTAAATAAAAATGAAAGGAAGCAACAAATTGTTGCTTCCTTTTTCTATTAAGCCGAAGCTTTCTTCATTCTCTCAAGTAAACTAGATAAAATATGCGTACGATAAGATTCTAGTTTTTTACCTTCATAAGTACGAATACCTAATTTTTTAAGTTCTTTTACATACCAACCTTTGCTTCCGAAATACATGTGATCGCTCCCCTTCAACTTTTTTTATTTGTCCTGATTGTACTTGGAGGTACAGGTAATATAATGAAGGAAATGAATTTCGTGCGAAAATGGTTAACTTTGTTGCAAAAGACATATATACTAAAGGTAGTATACAACGAGGTGGGCAAGACGTGATTATAGAGAAGCACGAAATTCAAATTGACCAAATTACGAGCGGTAAAGTGAATATCTTTACTTTCTATAGAAATAGAAAGCAAGTTGATGATCATTTTTTACGATTGCAAGAACCATCGCTTACAGCAAACTACTTCTTCCATTTTCATTTTGATGCAGAGAGCTTACATCTTCTGCAGGAAGAGTTTCCGAGCGTATATCCGTACGGTGGTAGTGAAACGATTCACGACTGGACGGAAAAGATGAAAGCGGAATTGCAACATCAGATCCAAACAGGAAAATGGAATAAGCGCATACGTATCGGTAATCGTATTCTAGATGTGGTGTTTACGTGGTGTGACGAAGATATAGTAGAGTGAAAAAGAAGCGGATGACGCTTCTTTTTTTAGCGCTGGAATAAAACGAGCTTGCCTGCAGTAGATGTGCAGCGATGTGTTTTTTCGTACAATCCTTTTTCTTGTAAAATAGATTCACCTTTTGCTTTCGCTTCTTTTTCAGTTGCCGCCTCGAATGATTCATCTAATGCTTTTGAACCATCTTTTTCAAAGACTGTTAGAACGTATACTCCCATGCAAATTACCTCCAATAATTAAAATCAGAATCTTATAACTATTTTGTCATAAATCACTAGAATATGCAAAGAAATATATGACATTGCGTGGTAAAATAAGGTGTAATAAGCGGGGGAGTCTTTTCATCCCACTAATTATTAGTTTTCAGCTATTTTAATATTGATCAAATGAAACTTTTGAAATATAGAAAGGATCGTTATTTGTGAAACAAGTGAAGTTTATACATGCGGCTGATTTGCATTTGGATAGTCCGTTTAAAGGGATGGAAATGAATGTTGCGCAGTCTGTTTGGGAAAGAATGAAGCAAAGTACGTTTGAATCGTTCGAGCGTATTGTTGATAAAGCGATTCAAGAGCGCGTTGATTTCGTATTACTAGCTGGGGATTTGTATGATGCGGAGACGAGAAGTTTGAGAGCGCAAGTGTTTGTGCGCGAGCAAATGAAGAGACTTTCGCAGTACGATATTCCCGTTTTTATTATTCACGGTAACCACGATCATTTAGGGGGAAGCTGGGCAGCAATTGAGTTTCCAGAAAATGTTCATGTGTTTACGGAACCTTATGTAGAAGAGAAGTCGTTTTATAAAAATGGTGAGTTGTTAGCTTCTATTTACGGGTTTAGTTATTTGCAGCAAGCAGTAACGGATAATATGACAGCGCAGTATACGAAAATGAGTGATGCGCCTTTTCATATTGGAATGCTTCACGGGAGTGTGGAAGGGGATGCAGAGCATAATCGCTATGCACCGTTTCAAATTCGTGAGCTGAAAGAAAAGCAGTTTGATTATTGGGCTCTTGGCCATATACATAAACGTGAAATTCTATCAGAAGAGCCGTACATTATTTATCCAGGTAACATACAAGGGCGCCATCGTAAGGAAACAGGGGACAAGGGTGCATACCTTATTGAACTCACGAAACAAGGAACGCATTGTTCATTTTTCCATACGGCGGATGTTGTATGGGATGAGATTGAAGTGAGTATCGATGGACTTGAAACTGTTGATGATCTTATGACGAGCGCGTCAAGTGCGATGAATGAATGCCGAAGAGAAGAGGAAGGCACGCTTTTAACTGTTGTATTTATAGGGCAGGGACCACTTTCTCCTTATTTACGTGAAGACAAGCGCGTGGAAGAGATTTTTCATATTTTAGCAGCGGGAGAAGAGCGAAAAGACTTTGTATATGCGATGAAGTGGAAAAACGAGACGGTTTCTTTTGCGGAAATTGAGCGTTTGAAAGAAGAAAATCATTTCGTCGGTAGTGTGCTAAAAGAGTTAGAAGCTTTTACAAATATGGACGGAGTGTTGCGCACGATTTGGACATCTCCTGTAGCGCGTAATAGTATTGAAGCTTTTACGGAAGAAGAGAAGAAAGAGATTCAAAAGGAAGCGGAAAATATTATTTTAGAGCAATTATTCCAGCAAGAGAGGGATAAAAAATGAGAATTGAAAAACTCCATATTTATGGCTATGGAAAACTAGAAAATGTGGAAATGGATCTTTCATTGCTGACGGTGTTGTACGGTGAAAATGAAGCGGGGAAATCGACAATTCGCTCGTTTATGAAAAGTATATTATTTGGTTTTCCGACGAGAGGACAGCGCCGTTATGAGCCGAAAGAAGGCGGAAAGTACGGCGGGGCGATGACTGTTCAAACAGAGAAGTACGGCCGTTTGAAAATTGAACGATTGCCAAAGACGGCAGCTGGTGAGGTGACCGTTTATTTTGAAGACGGGAAAACGGGCGGCGAAGATATTTTAAACGATATATTAAGCGGCATGAATGAAAGCTTATTTGATTCAGTCTTTTCATTTGATATGCATGGCCTGCAGAATATTCATCAGCTCGGTGAAGCGGATATTGGTAATTATTTATTTTCGGCCAGCGCAGTCGGAAGCGATGCGTTATTGCAGTTAGATAAAAAATTAGAAAAAGAAATGAATCAGCGTTTTAAGCCGAGTGGTCGTAATCCTGAAATTAACGTGTCACTGCAAGAGATGAAGAAAATTGAGGAAAAGATGAAAGAGTGGCAAGGAAAAATTGGCACGTATGAAAAACAGGTCGAGCAGTTAAAAGAAAGTGAAGAGAAACTTGCTTCTGTTCGTGCGGAGAAAGAGAGTGCGGAAAAACGAAAGCAAGACTATGAAATATTAGCAGCGCTTGAGCCTCTCGTTATTGAAAAGAGTGCGCACGAGAAAGTGTTAGAAAACGAAAACGGGCAGTTTCCTGTAAACGGGATGGCGCGCTATGAGGCGGTAAAGGCAAAGATAGAACCGCTGCAAGTACAAGTAGATTCACTTCAAAAAAAGATAGAAACAGTGCAATCAGAAATTGATTCCACAAAAATAGATGAAGCATTTTTACAAAAAGAAAGTTATGTAGAAGAACTTCGTATGCAGCATATGTCTTATGAAAATGCACGTCAAGAAATGCGTGATATGACAGGAAGTATTGCGAATATAAAAGAAGAAATCGCAGAACTACAGCAACAAATTGGTGCTACTTTTGAACAAGAGACTGTTCTTTCATTTGATATAAGTTTAGCGACGAAAGAATTAATTACGCAAACTGTGCAAAAGGCGCGCGAATTAGAAACGCAAAAAGCACAACTAGATGATCGTTTTAAAACGGCTCAAGAGCAATTAGAAGAGCAAGAAGAAAACATAAGACAAATAAGTCAGCAAATGTTAGCGGATGAAGAACGAAATACGTTAGTTGAGAAAGAAAAATCATTTCAAGATGCGGCGTTTATCGGTATGGGCGCAGAGAGAATGAAGCGTAAGTATGAGGAAAAAGCAGGAGCGGCTATGCAAAAGAAAAAACAGTGGCAAAGAGTTTGTCTTCTGTTACTTCTTATTAACACGCTTGTTTTATTCACGAGTCTATTTATAGATAACCGCGTGCTGTTATTTATTAGTGTGATTGTTTTTGTAGGGATTGTCCTTGCTCTTGTTTTATATAAAGATCCATCAGGTGGATTACAAGAAGAGCTTCTTACTCTTCAGCAAAGTGCTGGCGGACGTCAAAGTGAAGAAGCGATGTCCGTGCGCTATCAGTTAGAAAAAGATGAAGAGCTTCGTAAGCTATTTGAACGCGAGGCGTATAAGTTACAGCAAATGGAACGTACATATGATAAAGTCGTTTCATCTTATGAAGAATGGGAGAGAGAAACTTTCCGTACGGGAGAACAAGTAGATGCGTATAAAACGCGCTATATGCTCCCTGAATTTTATACGTATGCGCACATATTGCCGGCGTTTGAGCGTATTGAAAAAATGCAGTCATTATATCGTGATTTAGAGAAGCAAAGTAAGCGAAAATCTTCATTGTATGAAATGATTTCGCACTTTGAACATAAACTAGAAACTGTTATCGGTAGTAAAGAGTATAGTAATTTGCATGAGGCGCAAAGTCGTATGCAAAATGAGAAAGAGAAGCGCCAAACTTGTAAGCAGCTGAAAGAGAAGCTGGCGGAATGGCAAGAAGAATATGAGTTCATGCAAGAGCAATTAAAACAACTTGTAGTAGAGCGAGATGGGTTATGGCATATCGCAGAATCTACAGATGAAGAGATGTTTTTAGAAGCAGGTAAACTGGCAGAGAAACGTGAAGATGCGGATAAGCAAGTGGGGCGTTTATTACCTCAAATTGATCTTTTAGAACAGCGCTTAACGAGTTTGTCATTAGCTGAGCATTATGAGGCTGACGGTTATGATGAAAAATTAAAGCAAGAAATTACAGCCGCGCAAAACTGTCTTGCAGGGGAGAAAGAACTGACAGAGCGCATTGCGAAGCATCGAATAGAAATTGCGAATTTAGAAGAAGGCAGTACGTATGGTGATTTACTACATGAGTGGGAAATGAAAAAATCACAAGTGCGTGAACAAGTGAAGAAGTGGGCTGCATATGCGGCCGCGAAGACAGTGTTAACGAAAACGAAGCAATATTATCATGAAGTGCATCTTCCGCGCATTTTACAAAAATCTGAAGAGTATTTCGTGTATGTAACGGGCGGACGATATAGTAAAATATTCTCACCGTCAGAGGCGGAACCGTTCATTGTCGAACGTAACGATGGTATGCGTTTTTACAGCCATGAACTAAGCCAAGCGACAGCGGAGCAGTTATATTTATCGTTACGATTTGCACTAGCGAAAACGTTTGAGCATGATTATCCATTTATTATTGATGATAGTTTCGTGCATTTTGATGTGGTAAGGACGAATCGAACGATTGAACTAATAAAGGAAATTGCGAAAGATAGACAAGTTATCTTCTTTACGTGCCATGCGCATCTACTCACGTATTTTACAGAAAATGAGATTATAAAATTAACACGTAAGCGTAAAGAAAATGAGTTGTAGTATGCTATACTAAAAGTAATTGATTTGGTGGAGGAATTCGAATGAAAAAGAAAATTGTAGAATATGAAGTTGGTGAACAAGTCGATGTTTTCTTGTTAATTAAAACAGCGACAAAAGGTCTCGCAAGTAATGGTAAGCCGTTTTTAACAGTAATCTTACAAGATCCAAGTGGAGATATTGAAGCGAAGCTATGGGATGTATCACCAGAAGTTGAGAAGCAATATGTAGCGGAAACGATCGTTAAAGTAGCTGGCGATATTCTAAACTATAAAGGACGTATTCAATTACGTGTGAAACAAATCCGTGTTGCGAATGAGAATGAAGTAACGGACATTTCAGACTTTGTAGAAAAAGCTCCAATAAAAAAAGAAGATATGGTTGAGAAAATTACGCAATACATATTTGAAATGAGAAACCCGAACATTCAGCGTCTAACAAGACATTTGTTAAATAAGCACCAAAACGAATTTTTAGAATATCCAGCAGCGACGAAAAATCATCACGAGTTCGTATCTGGACTAGCTTATCACGTAGTATCGATGTTAGATTTAGCGAAAGCTATCTCGGCTCTATACCCATCGTTAGATAAAGACTTACTATATGCGGGCGTTATTTTACACGATCTTGGTAAAGTATTTGAGCTATCTGGCCCGATTTCTACGACGTATACGTTAGAAGGAAATTTACTTGGCCACATCTCTATCATGGTGAACGAAATTGGTAAAGCAGCAGAGGAACTACAAATCGATGCAGAAGAAGTATTAATCCTTCAGCACATCGTCCTTTCCCATCACGGAAAAGCAGAATGGGGTAGCCCAAAACCACCATTAGTAAAAGAAGCAGAAATTCTGCACTACATCGATAACTTAGATGCAAAAATGAACATGATGGACCGCGCATTAGGACGCACAAAACCAGGCGAATACACAGAACGTGTCTTTGCGCTTGATAATCGTTCGTTCTATAAGCCAACTTTCCATAATTAAGATTGTGAATAGAATGGCCTCATTAAGTGTGGCATGACAATAAAATTGTTTAAAAAGATGGTGTGAAATTAAGTTTTCACACCATCTTTTATTGCCCTGATAAGGGAAGACACTGCAAACAGCTTTAAAAACCATTATTTATTCCTTGATGAGGAAAGAAATAATGAGAGAAAAAGATGTAAATCATACGGCAAATTTATATTGCATTAGCTCGTGTAAAGCTAATGGATGAGGGTCTGTTGTCAATAAAAAAACGGATCTTAAACAAAACCATTCTTTTGCATACCATGTGATGCAAGAGAACGTGTTCGTTGATTGGAAATCTTTTGTAGAGTATTCTAAATATAGAGTTGTAGTAGGAATATTCTTTTAAGGAGAGTGATTACTTTATGCTAGGAAAATGGATGGATAAAGTAAGAGAACCTAGATGTATACACAATTATAAATTTATTAAAACTCAGGATAGTGAAAATTTTAAAACAGGGCAGATTGGGACAGCTAATGTTTATAAGTGCGAAAAATGTGGTAAAGAAAAGGTTGATTATAAATATAACAGTGATATAAATAGTGATTTTTGGAATATATAAAATAAATCATTTAATGAAACAGAGAATTACTAATATTAATTATTCGCTAAAATTACAATTTATTGTAAGGATATTTAACTATTAAAGAATTTTAATAGCCTAGGATTAGTTCATTGATTGTAGGCTATTTATTTTGGCGAGTGAAAAGGTTTTATTACCAGTAGATATGAAAATAATTACGCCACAAAACATATAGCATTTTAAACTAATACTGAGATATTAAAAAATTATCTCGAATTCGAGATAATTTACTTGCTTTTTAATCACTTGAGATGTAAAGTGATAGTGACGAAAGGAATTATTACTTTCGGACGAATCGTTTTACACATTGAATTATTTTTTTAATTATCACTTGACTAGTAAAATGAATGATTACTTTTATAAACAAATGCTACGTTGACCAGCGAGCCGAAATAAAACCATTAAATATAAATTAAAATTATTGGAGGAATATATAATGAACCAATTAAAAGGAATACACCACGTTACAGCGATTACAAGTAGTGCAGAAAAGAACTATGAATTTTTCACTCATGTTTTAGGAATGCGTCTCGTTAAAAAAACGGTAAACCAAGATGATATTCAAACGTATCATTTATTCTTTGCAGATGATAAAGGTAGTGCCGGAACGGATATGACTTTCTTTGACTTTCCAGGCGTTCCGAAAGGTGTACACGGGACAAATGAAATTTCAAAAACTTCATTCCGAGTTCCAAGTGATGCGGCATTAGCATATTGGGTGAAACGTTTTGACCGCCTTGAAGTGGAGCATACAGGAATTAAAGAGCAATTCGGTAAGAAAACTCTTTCTTTCGTTGACTTTGATGATCAACACTATCAATTAATCTCTGACGAATTGGATAAAGGGATAGAATCAGGTACACCGTGGCAAAACGGTCCAGTTCCATTAGAATATGCAATTACTGGATTAGGACCTGTATTTATTCGTATCGCGAACTTTAGTTATTTCAAAGAAGTACTAGAAAAAGTTCTATTATTTAAAGAGATTGCTCAAGAAGGAGAATTCTATTTGTTTGAAGTAAACGAAGGTGGAAATGGTGCTTCTGTCATTGTAGAACATAATACGGTTCTTCCTGAAGCACAACAAGGTTTTGGTACAGTGCACCATGCTGCATTCCGCGTAGAGGATCGAGCTGTATTAGAAGAGTGGATTGAGCGACTAAGTCGAGTTGGACTCCCTTCATCTGGTTATGTAAATCGTCACTTCTTTGAGTCATTATACGCAAGAGTTGCGCCGCAAATTTTATTCGAGTTTGCAACAGATGGCCCAGGGTTTATGGGAGATGAGCCATACGAAACACTTGGAGAAAAATTATCTTTACCTCCGTTCTTAGAGCCAAAGCGTGAAGAAATCGAAAAATTAGTTCGTCCGATTGATACAGTGAGAAGTACTAAGGAATTTATTAAAGAGTAAAAATAGAGATAATAAGTAGAAGAGCAAGTAGTTTTAGCGAATCGCTAGAATTGCTTGTTTTTTTATCATTAAAATAATTGACTTACTTTTAATGCGTAACTATAATGGTTACATAACAACCATCGGTAATAGCGGTGAGTAATATTTTTTTAGTATAATTGTAACTATTTTAGTTACAATTAAAATTAATTATAAAACAACCAAAAAATGTAAAAACTTTAAATAGCAACATGAGAAAGGAGACTTGAATTTTGAAACGGTTTAAGTTTTATATGATTAGCGGTATTGTGCTCGTTTTTTTAGTAGTATGTAACTTCGTCGATAAGCCGATTGCGAAGGTTGAAGAAGTGAAGGATACTGTTATGATGAAGATAAATACGAAAGAGAAGATGGCACAGATTGATGGACAGACGATTTATTTTAAGCAAATTGGTGAGGGAAAACCGCCCTTACTTATGCTTCACGGATTCGGTGGTTCTTCAGATGGATTTAGTGATATTTATCCGGAACTAGCGGGAGACCATACGATTATCGCTGTTGATATTTTAGGATTTGGACGTTCTTCTAAGCCGATTGATTTTCAGTATTCGTTTCCTGCGCAAGTGAATTTATATTATAAGTTAATGAAGAAACTTGGATATGATCAGTTTGCGGTACTTGGTCATTCAATGGGGGGAGAGATGTCCCTTAATTTAGCGTATTTATATCCGGACGCAGTGACGCATCTTATTTTGGCGGATTCTACAGGGATTGAATCTTTCCAGCAAAAAGAAAGTTATGAAGTGACGCCACTATCGACGGACTTACAAACTGTAACAGAGATTACGGATTATAATAAAAATGAAGTGAAAAATAGTCGCGATGATAAAAAGCATTATGATGAGCTTACGAAAATGAGAGAGCGCCGCGTTGCGATGGAAGCGGATAAAATTAAGGTGCCGACTTTAATTATTTGGGGTAGGCACGATAAGAGCGTTCCTTGGAATAATGGTGAGCTGTATCATCAGTTATTTGCAAATAGTACGTTTCATATCATTGAAAAAGGATACCACGCACCGTTCCGTCAAGAGCCAATCGAGTTTATGGAATATGTACAAGCGTTCTTCGCGGAGAATCCACAATGAAATTTTAAGCATAAATCCACTTCTTTCCTCATAGAGTGAAACTAATAAAGCTTGTCTAAGGAAAGGGATGAACGAAAGTGGAAATTTTACCATGGTGGATTTATCTTGTAATCATTGGGATTGTATTAAGTGGCTACATGGTTTTATATACTTCGAAAAAAGAGCAAGAGATGGATAACGATTTTATCGAAAAAGAAGGCGAAGTATATATGAAGCGCTTAGAAGAAGAACGAGAGAAACGTAATCAGGATAG
Source organism: Bacillus sp. JJ783 (assembly GCF_036963225.1). NCBI lineage: Bacteria > Bacillati > Bacillota > Bacilli > Caryophanales > Bacillaceae > Bacillus > Bacillus sp. JJ783. The sequence goes on from NZ_JBALMG010000072.1 coordinate 42,229, forward strand.
CGATAAAGATTCGGTATTGCTTTAATAGAAACTTTTGAAGAAGAGAAAAGGGTTTAGTTTCTCTTCTTTTTATTGTTCGGGAAATTATTATAGGAAAAAAGTATATGATATCTGCATGATATAAAATACAAAATGGCGCCATTTTAAAGTGTAACGCACAAGTTGCACAGGCGATGCAACGATAACTAGCTTTACTCTTCATCATTTATTTGCCCATACTAGACGTAGAGAGGTGATAAACACAGTATGATTTTTAGTGAACGCTTAAAACAAGAAAGAGAAAAACGAAATTGGTCGCAAAATGATTTGGCTGAAAAAATTCATGTAAGTAGGCAGTCTGTTTCGAAATGGGAGACGGGAAAGAACTATCCGAGCATTGAAATTATTATTCATTTAAGTGATCTGTTCGGTATTACAATTGATGAGTTGTTGAGGAGTGATGAAGAGTTGACACAGAAGGTAATCGAAGATAGTAAACAATTAGCGTATCCAAAATGGAAGGTGTTTTTTGATAGTCTATTCATGATGGGAGTATTTTTGTTTATTACAAAAATCGTTGTATGGATGTTAAATAAGTTTGCAGGAGCAAGCATTACCATTGTAGCGGATGCACCATATGTGATGAATTTTTTACCTCTCTTATTAATGATTATAGGTGGTACGGTTTCTGATAAGTTGAAGAAAATATATAGATAAGAGAAAGATTTGTAAGAAATCCCCTACACTAGCTGTTCTTTTCACTTAAATTGTGTACTATAAAGGATAGGATGATATAAAGAAGGGGACATTTAGAATGGAATTTCATGAACAGAAGATTTTGCCGGCAGTGAGGCAAATTAAAGATTTGGAAAAGCTATTACATAGTTCGTATGAGTATATTGTTATTTTAGATATTCATGTTGGTCAATTGAAGAGTGTTGTGTCACTCGCGAAGCAGCATAATAAAAAAGTATTTTTACATGTTGATTTGATCCATGGATTACAAAGTGATGGGCATGCGACGGAGTTTTTATGCCAAGAATATAAACCGTACGGGTTATTATCGACAAAGGCGAGCGTAATTATGAAGGCGAAGCAAAAAGGTGTCGTCTCCATTCAACGCATCTTTTTAATTGATTCTAGCGCAATGGAAAAGAGCTGTAATTTACTAGAAAAGACGAAGCCGGATTATATAGAGGTGCTTCCTGGTGCGTTAACGGGTGTCATTGCTGAGGTGAAAGAGCGTACAGGTGTACCGATTTTAGCAGGTGGTTTTATTCGAACTGTAGAAGACGTTGAAAGAGCGTTAAATGCTGGTGCGACAGCAATTACGACATCGAAAAAAGAATTATGGAAACATTACCAAAAAAAGTGACGGAAATGTGAAAAAATTCTGTTGACACCGCTTTCATTAGGGGTTAACATTATAGACAAGTTAATAAACGTGACGGAGAAAAGAAGAGATCCACATTTTATTGTTTCTATATATTATATAGAAGCATGTAAGCTGTGGATCTTTTTCTTTTGAAAAAAAACGAATGGCCATTCATTTTACCTCTATCGCATTTGAAAACGTTAAAATTGATAGTGGAGGGATACTATGTCAGCATTTTTAGGAGAGTTAATAGGGACTGCGTTGTTAATCTTACTTGGTGGCGGTGTTTGCGCTGGTGTAAGTTTAAAGAAATCGTTTGCGAAAGATTCTGGTTGGATTGTAATTACAATGGGATGGGGCTTAGCGGTAGCGATGGCAGCGTATGCAGTTGGATCAATTAGTGGGGCACATTTGAATCCGGCTTTAACGATAGGACTTGCTTTTAAGGGAGCGTTCCCATGGAGTGACGTACCTATGTATATCGCAGCACAAATGATTGGGGCAATTATCGGGGCAGTTCTCGTATATTTACATTACTTACCACACTGGAAAGAAACAGAAGATCCAGGAACAAAGTTAGGTGTATTTGCAACAGGTCCAGCAATTCCGAACACATTTACAAACCTTTTAAGTGAAATGATTGGAACATTCGTTTTAGTATTTGGTATATTAGCAATTGGAGCAAATAAATTTGCAGATGGTTTAAATCCATTTATCGTAGGTTTCTTAATTGTAAGTATTGGTTTATCATTAGGTGGAACAACAGGATACGCAATCAACCCGGCTCGTGATTTAGGTCCGCGTATTGCACACTTCTTCCTTCCGATTGCAGGAAAGGGCGGTTCAAACTGGAAGTATGCATGGATCCCGGTAGTTGGTCCGATTCTAGGCGGATCACTTGCAGGATTATTCCATCAAGTTGTATTTGAAGGAAAACAAAATTCAGCACTTATTTATGTGATTATTGCAACTGTGATTGTACTAGCAATCTCTTATATGACAAGTAAAAAAAGTGAAACTACTACAAATAGTAGAAAAGTAGCATAGGGGGAAACTGATATGAAAAAATATATTCTTTCATTAGACCAAGGAACAACAAGCTCACGCGCAATTCTTTTCAATAAAGAAGGAAAAATCGTTCATTCAGCTCAAAAAGAGTTTACGCAACATTTTCCAAAGCCAGGCTGGGTTGAGCATAATGCACAAGAAATTTGGGGATCTATTTTAGCAGTTATCGCAACTTGCTTAAGCGAAGCAGATGTGAAGCCAGAACAAATCGCTGGTATCGGTATTACGAACCAACGTGAAACAGCGGTTGTATGGGATAAAACGACTGGGAAACCAATTTATAACGCAATCGTATGGCAATCTCGTCAAACAGTTGAAATTTGTGATGAGTTAAAAGAAAAAGGTTATAGCGAGATGGTTCGCGAAAAAACAGGTCTTTTAATTGATGCATACTTCTCTGGTACGAAAGTAAAATGGATTTTAGACAACGTTGAAGGTGCAAGAGAAAAAGCGGAAAACGGAGAGTTATTATTCGGAACAATTGATACATGGCTTGTATGGAAATTGTCTGGTGGTAAAGCGCACGTAACAGATTACTCAAATGCATCACGTACATTAATGTTTAACATTCACGACTTACAGTGGGATGATGAGCTTCTAGACATGTTAACAGTACCAAAGAGCATGCTTCCAGAAGTACGTCAATCATCTGAAATATATGGAGAAACAATTGATTACCACTTCTTCGGTCAAAATGTACCGATTGCAGGTGTAGCTGGTGACCAGCAAGCAGCATTATTTGGACAAGCTTGTTTCGGTGAAGGTATGGCGAAGAACACTTACGGAACTGGTTGCTTCATGTTAATGAACACAGGCGAAAAGGCAGTAGCTTCTGAGCATGGCCTATTAACAACAATTGCATGGGGTTTAGATGGTAAAGTGAATTACGCATTAGAAGGAAGTATTTTCGTAGCAGGTTCTGCAATTCAGTGGTTACGTGACGGAATGCGCATGTTTAAAGATGCGAGTGAGAGTGAAGTGTATGCTAGCCGTGTTGAATCAACTGAAGGTGTATACATAGTACCAGCATTCGTAGGATTAGGTACACCGTACTGGGATAGTGAAGTACGCGGCGCTATGTTTGGTGTAACGCGCGGTACGACGAAGGAGCATTTCATTCGTGCAACGCTAGAATCTTTAGCATACCAAACGAAAGATGTACTATGCGCGATGGAAGCAGATTCAGGTATTGAACTGAATACATTACGCGTTGATGGCGGGGCAGTTAAGAATAACTTCTTAATGCAGTTCCAAAGCGATATGTTAGACGTTCCTGTAGAGCGTCCAGTGATCAGTGAAACGACAGCTTTAGGTGCAGCATACTTAGCTGGTCTTGCGGTTGGGTATTGGAAAAACCAAGATGAAATTAAAGCGCAGTGGAATATGGATAAACGCTTTACACCGGCAATGGAAGCGGAAACAAGCGAAGAGCTATATGCTGGATGGAAAAAGGCAATTGAAGCAACTAAAGCTTTCAAATAATCATAAACAGTGTTATAATGATGACAAGTTAATAATTCGGTAGGAGATTTGGAGAGACCACAACACGCTATAGAGGCGAAATCTATAGCGGAGTTCGTGGTCTCTTTTTTCGTTATCAAAGGGAGGAATTACCATGAAATTTTCAAGTAAACAACGTAAAGACGTATTAAACGGAGTAAATAAACAAGAGTTAGATGTGATCGTAATTGGTGGAGGTATTACTGGTTCTGGTATTGCATTAGATGGGGCAACACGCGGTTTATCAACAATTGTGTTTGAAATGCAGGACTTTGCAGCAGGTACATCAAGTCGTTCAACGAAACTTGTACACGGCGGTTTACGTTATTTAAAACAACTTGAAGTGAAAATGGTAGCAGAGGTGGGGAAAGAGCGTGCGATCGTATATGAGAACGGTCCCCATGTAACAACACCAGAGTGGATGTTACTTCCGTTCCATACAGGCGGCACGTTCGGGTCATTTAGTACATCAATTGGTCTTCGTGTATACGACTTCCTAGCAGGTGTAAAACGAAGCGAGCGCAGAAAGATGTTTAACCGTGAAGAAACGCTAAATAAAGAGCCTCTTGTAAAACAAGAAGGATTAAAAGGCGGCGGTTACTACGTAGAATATCGTACAGACGATGCGCGTCTTACAATTGAAGTAATGAAAGAAGCGATTGAACACGGTGCGAAAGCTGTTAACTACGCAAAAGTAGACAGTTTCTTATATAAAGATGGAAAAGTATGCGGTGTACGTGTAATCGATTTACTAGACGGAGAAGTGTACGAAGTTTACGGTAAGAAAATTGTAAACGCAGCTGGTCCTTGGGTAGATACACTTCGTGAAAAAGATAACTCTAAAAAAGGGAAAGTACTTCAGTTATCAAAAGGTGTGCATTTAGTAATTGACCAAAAACGTTTCCCGTTAGGGCAAGCGATTTACTTTGATACACCAGATAAACGTATGGTGTTCGCGATTCCTCGCGAAGGAAAAACGTACGTAGGTACAACAGATACGTTCTATGATAAAGACGCAGCTGTACCGCACATGACAACAGAAGATCGCACATATATCATTAATGCGATTAACTACATGTTCCCAAGCGTGAAAATTACAGAAAAAGATGTGGAGTCAAGCTGGGCTGGTGTACGTCCGTTAATTTATGAAGAAGGTAAGAATGCATCTGAAATTTCTCGTAAAGATGAAATTTGGACTTCTGAATCTGGTTTAATTACAATCGCGGGCGGAAAATTAACAGGATACCGCAAAATGGCTGAAATGGTAGTAGACTACGTAACGAATCTATTACAAAAAGAAGGACATAGCGCATATCCGAAGAGCGATACGAAACATATGCCAATCTCTGGTGGTCATGTAAGTGGTTCACACGGATTCTCAGCATTTATCGCAAAAAAAGCAGGCGAAGGTACGAAATATGGTTTAACGACAGCGCAAGCTGAAGAATTTGCTAAATTCTACGGCTCTAACGTTGACGTACTGTTTGATTTAGCGAAAAAACATAAAGACGAAGCGAAAGAATACAACATGCCGCTAGACGTTCTTATCCCGCTTGTATACGCGATGGATTACGAAATGACAGCGAAACCAGTTGACTTCTTCGTACGCCGCAGAGGCGCTGTATTCTTCAACATCCACTGGGTATACGAGTGGAAAGAAGCAGTAATCAACTACATGGCTGCAAAACTAGGCTGGAGCAAAGAAGAGCAAATGAAATACACAGCTGAACTAGAAAAAGCGTTAAGAGATGCTGTAATTCCTGTAGATCAACAAGAACAAGCAGCTGCGTTAGCGTAAAATAAATAGATATGTTTTCGTAAGAACGAATTGTGTAGGTTTGAAAATACACAATTCGTTTTTTCTTTTTTGTAGGATATAAACTATGAGTATTTGGCATTAAAAAGACTCTTTCCAATGATGGAGAGAGTCTTTTTATCTTGAAACTGTATGGGGTAATGTATTGAGTGCGGCTATCATTTACTAGTAAAATAAATTTCTGATTAACTATTCTGTTATTTTGCATTTATTCCAGTTAAATTCATTTCATGAATAGGTTACTAAGTGAAATACTTATCTAAACTCAGCATCATTATATCAAGGGGAAATTGTAAAAAATAGTATTGTTTTCATTATATTTATATATTGGAATATAATCTGAGGAAGGAGGGGGTAGTAATTAAGAATAAGATCTTGTATTCTTTGATTTTTTTAGTCTTGGTTTTTGCGATTTGCGCTGTCTATTTCTTTTTCTTTCGAAGTGCAGGTTTGGTTAAAATAAATCAACCAGACAACCTTATATTACTAGAAAAAAGCAAGAAGGAGCAAGTAAAATCATGGTCACTGTCGAATTTTAATTCAGAATATTCAGGAATTAAATCTGTAAGTAAGATCAAGATTGCGATATTAGACAGCGGAATAGAAAAACAACATGACGACTTAAGAAATCTTGTAAAAAAAGAATACAATGCAATTGAGCCACAACAGCCAGTAATTGATGTCTTAGGTCATGGGACGACTGTGGCAGGTATCATCGCAGCACATGATAACAAAATTGGAATAACCGGTGTCGCAGCATCTCTAGTAGAACTCTATGATGTTAAGGTTCTTGATGATGATGGAAAAGGAAAGATTGATAATTTAGTTCAAGGTATCAATTGGTCCATTGAAAACAATGCTGATGTGTTAAATATTAGCTTTGGTATGTCTTCTAACCATCCTGAACTTGAGAGGGTAGTTGAGAAGGCGCTTCAAAAAGGGATAATTGTTATTGCATCTGCAGGTAATAATTACGGCGGAAAAGTTGAATATCCAGCTAATTATAAAGATGTCATTTCAGTAACAGCAGTAAATCATGCCTATAACGCTGCAAGTTTCGCTGCGAAGAATGGAAAAATTGATTTTGCAGCCCCAGGTGTGGACGTATTAACCACTAAAACTTCTAATGGTTATTCGATTGAAAATGGAACATCTCTAGCATCGGCTCACGTAACAGGAATTGTATCTTTAATTCTCGCAAATAAGGAAACATTTAAACTGTCATCTAACAAATTAAAGTTCCCTAAAGAAGTGTATAAAATTTTAGAGAAAAATGCTGTGGACATTGGAGATAGTAGTCAAATCGGAAATGGGTTTATAAAATTATAGTAAGGGTGGAGAATTATGGTTAAAAAGATAGTATCATTAATGTTAATCTTTGTTTTAAGCATTGGAATCCTTCCAAATGGTAAAGCATTAGCAGAAGAATTGGTTCAAGACGAGAATATTGAAGTACTTGAGAATAATAGTGAGAAAGTAGAAGTACAAACAGAAGTTGAAACGGTAGAAGGTGATGCCGGAGTTTCAGCAGCTTGGGATAAAACAGATAACACATTTACAGTGAAATCAATAGAAAAAGATGCAAACGGAAATGAAGTTGAAAAAGAATATAGAGTTGACGTTGAAGAAGCAACTGATGAAGTGTTTAAAGCGACATTTACCGATCTGAAAACAAACGAATCCTTTGAAGTAGATTCTATGGAAGCACACGCTTCTCTAGCGTTCTTATTACCAATTGCAGGTGTAATTGGTCAAGGACTCGTTTCGCACTTAATCGCAATTGGTGCTGCTGTAGTTATTGCAGGTGCTACATATACAGTAGTAGGGAAAGTTGCTGCAGAATTACGAAAGAAAAAATATGATCACTATGCTGCTGTTCTAACAAAAGGAGATTTATATATTGGCGGATCAATCTCTAAAGCAACTGCAGTTTCAAGATTAAAATCAAGTGATAAAAAGAACAACAATGTTTGGTCAAAATCTTATGCTTTAGCCGCAACTGTTGCAAAAGACGCTGGAAACGGTAGAACACCAATTGGCCCTGAACGTGACAAAGGAAAAACGTCAGCAGAAGGTTACTATTTCCACTTCCATATCCATAATAGAACAGGTGGTCAATCATTCTATTAAGAAGGAGTAATGTATGATAAATAAACTTTATGAAAAGTACAAAATGCGAAACATCCCAAACAAATTTTCAATAGATGAAATCGATACAATTTTGAAAAGCGAGTATGGAGTTACAGAAATCGAAAAAAATAAAATTGGCTCTATTCATCTAGATTCGAATATCAAATTTAGGGAAATAGTAAAGTGTTATAAGATTGAGGAAAAGGCCGTTCTGATGAGTTTGTTTAGTGATGAGGAAAAAAATAACTTTGCTGAAATGATGCAACTTAATCAATCTGAACAAAATACAGATTTCGATGAGCGAGATTTTTTCAATAAAGAAATCCAAGAGGGTAAATTAATTGTTATCTTTTTAGCAAGTACAGATGGAACATACGTTAATTACTTCAACCTATTAGGTCATTCAGAGATAGTGTATAATAAACTTACAGTTCTTATGGGCTTAGAAAAAGAAGAATGTAACATTGAAAACCCTTTGTTTCAAGAATACTTACAGGCATTAGCCGCAACTGGATATTTAGAAGAATAAAGTAAAAACCACAGTGATTTGAAGTGAACCCGAATAGTGGTACATGAAAAAACACCTCCTGAATTCGCATGCTAAGTATGTAAATTCAATGGAGGTGTTTTTCGTTTGAAGACCAGAGTTCATTATCCAGAAGAAATAAAGTGGAAAGTGATTGAGGTGAAAAAGGATGGTTATTCAAATCGTACCATTGAGGGTGAAATTATTAAGAACGTAGAGATTGAATTTGATGATTATATGTGGGAATGTATCAATCCTAATATGGGCGGATGAAAATCAAACAAAAGTGTTAGTTAAATTAAAAAAGCAGTTAGCTTTTGCTAGCTGCTTCACTCCCTGGAGAGTGTCCGTTATATAATTTAGATAAAGATACTAGCTATTAAAAATATAGCTCCTATCAAAATTAGAGAATCAAATAAAATCAAGAACTGGTTTTTCTGTGGCTTTCGAAATGCCTTTATTAAGCTAAAAACTGCACTCATTCCGAAACAGATGTATAACAAAATCATTATTGTTTCTGACACACTTAACACTCCTAATATATTGATAATTTAATTATACAACGAAAAACAGATGCATGTAAGTTTTTGACAAAATCCTTATTTAGAGTGATTTTATAAATAGGATTTAATAAAGAATCCCTATCCTTAATAAGGATAGGGGAATGGTATAACAGCTTTTAGGAAGCTTATATTTAATATACTAAAAGAGTAAAAAAATGTATTTATGTAAAATTTAGTAATTGGTGTTGGTGAAATGAAAACAAAAGCGTTGTTTGAGAGAAAGGAAGAATAATGGTTATTAAGCATCAATTGGAATTATTGGTTGATGAAAAAGGATGGGATATTCCACGAGGCAAATTCGATGTAATTGCGGAAGCGATGGCAAATGACCCGCAATTTACAGATGATCACTTTGAAACATTTGCAGACAACTACTGGGACGGATTTTAAAACAAAAAGGCTATTTTAGTAGGAAGAGGAGAATATGAAGCTAAGAGTTAGACTATAATGGCGTGTATAAAACTTGAAATAAAGGTTTAACAAAACGGTATGGACAGTACCATCCGTATTTTTTTATGTATTTATAAAACTTTTCCATAGAGTGCGTCGTCTAATATATGGGAAGGAGGAAATGATGTGGATGAATTAACGGTAGAAGCGTTTGAAATAGAAGATAAGGAGGACCTTATCGACGAAATAATGAACAAGTATGGACAAGAAGTCTTACAGCTTGTGTACTCATATGTGAATAATAAAGAAGTTGCGGAGGATTTAACGCAAGATATATTTGTGAAATGTTATAAAACTCTTCATACATATAAAGGGAATTCGAACTTGAAAACATGGTTATGGAGAATCGCAATTAATCATTGTAAGGATTATATAAAAAGTTGGTATAACAAAAAGGTAATCGTTACAGAGGATGAATTTGCTTATATTGAGGTTCAACATGATAGTGTCGAGCAAACCGTTATTCAAAATGCAGAAGACCGTAGGCTGGCTTCTGCAGTAATGAATTTACCAATAAAATATCGAGAGGTCATTTATCTCTTTTATTATGAAGAATTGCCAATTAAAGATATTGCTATAGTAATAGAAGTGAAGGAAAACACGATAAAAACAAGACTGAAAAGAGCTAAGGAACTCTTGAAGAAAGGATTGGAGGAATAATCAAATGGAAGATCGATTAAAAGGCTTGCGAAAATCAATGGAGAACACAACTTTTAAACATTTGAGTTTTTCTGATCAGCATCGAAAGCGGGTACGTGAAAAAATCAATCAATCGTCCGAAAAGGAAGAAGATATCCTTTTAGCAGTGTTGCAACTTCTTATGAATGAAAAAACGGGTTATGAATTGATGCAGTTACTGAGGGGGAGAGGGATTCAAAAATTCGAAGGCGATGAAGGGTCTCTATACACTTTATTACATCGTCTAGAACAGAATCGCTTTATCCAATCTAGCTGGGATCACGCGGGAGCTAAATATTATCAATTAAATGATAAAGGAAACAAGATGCTGCGAAAGGCAGAGAAGAATGCTACGAAGGCACGATTTATATTAAAAGGCTTAGTACAGGAGTGAGGCGAAATTGAACAAAAAAGGGGAGCGTTTTTTAAAAGAAGTTACGAACCATATTAAATCAAAAGAAGCGAAGGACTTAGTGGCAACAGAACTAGATTTTCACATGAAACAGGCGAAGAATATGTGGATGGAAAAAGGGTTAAGTGAGGAAGTTGCTGAAGACAAAGCTGTTGAACAAATGGGAAGTCCGATCAAACTTGGGCAAGAACTTAACAAACTTCATAAGCCAAAGGTTGATTGGTTCTTACTTATTTTATTGGTGGCTGCTATGGGGCTAGGGTTTTTACCAATAGTAGCTCTTGGGCATACGAATGATTTATTAATGAATAAGGTGATTTTTGTTATTCTCGGCGTGGCAACAGCTATTGGGATGATGCTACTTGATTATCGGAAGTTAGAGAGACTCGGGTGGCTGTTTTATACAATCGGAGCACTTATTCTGTTAATGATAAAATGTTTTCCGAATGCTTTCATAAATGGAGAAGCGTTAATACAAATTAATCCCATCGCAATTGGGTGTTTAATGGCAGTACCATTCTTTCTGTTAGCTTGGGCTTCTTTTTTTAATAACAGTAGATTAAAGGTAAGGCACCTTCTGATTTTGTACTTATTTTCTTTGTATTTATTTTTAACTGTATCGGTTCTTGCGCCAATTTTCATCTATGTCACGATGGTATTCGTTATGCTTTGGTGGAGTAAGTTAGGAAAGAAAAAGGCATTGATTATTACAATTGTACCAATTTGTTTATTTATTATCAGAGTATTCTATTCCTGGTCCTCAGTAAAAGAATACCGGATGGCCAGAATTTTAGGGTATTTAAGTCCAGAGCGTAATGCGGATGGTCCAGGATTTATGTACATGCGTTTAAAAGAGGTAATGTCGTCAGCAGGTTGGTTTGGTACATATGGAAATGTGAAGTCTATCCCTGCTGCCCATACTGATTTTGTATTTGCCAGTTTGACTTACTATTATGGGTATGTGTTTGCGCTAATTCTTGTCTTCGTTCTTTCTCTTTTTGTAGCAAGGATAATGGTCATATCTTATAAAATAAATGATCGGTATGGTAAATTGCTTCTCGTTGGAGGAATGACTCTTTTTGTAGTCCAGTTTATTTATAACGTTGGCATGATTCTAGGTTTATTACCGATTGCTTCTATATCCTTACCTTTTATTAGCTATGGATTAACACCAACTGTATTTCATGCACTTTTAATGGGGATTGTGTTAAGTGTGTATCGACGTAAAGATATTTCATTTAGAATGAAAAAAACACCTTGATACTTATATAAGTTGTATATAAAAGAATTCATTATTATGATCAAGTATAAACGTAAATAGATAGTAGTGGAGGGTTATGACAAATAACCCTCTTGTTGTATTTAAATAAGTGAACTAGCCTCAATAGAAATACATAATTCAGAACGAGAGATTGATTCAGCTAGTTGTTGTAAATATAAGTATTCTTCCGCGTCTTTTTCAGAAGTGTTAGGATCCAATAAATGAGAAGAAAGAAGTACATCGATTGTAAGTACATCTGAATCATGAGAAGTGATGTTATAACCTGCAAATACAGGTCGTTTTAAGTCTTTTACTTTTTGAATCATTTTATGGAATTTCGTAACACTTATATTAATTTTGGCTAATGGAAAGCATTTTTGGATAGGATTCTCGATGGTCTTTCTAATTTTATAATTGTATACGTAATAGTACTTCTCTTGCTGTTCAAGTACTTGTAATTCTTTCGTTAATAAGTGGTATTTATCTGTAAGTCCAGTTGTTAGTACATCGTTTTCTTCACCAACTAATAAGGTGAAAGGTCTTGGTGATGAGATTGAAATGGTGCGGACGTTTAGTTCGGTAAAAGTGGGATTAGATTGTAAAATAGTATGTAATTTTTGGGTAGGGAACACGCCGTCATAAATAGCAATGAAATAATGATTCATCTTTTCACTCCTTAATTTTTTCTAAAATGATATATTCTATTTTTTAGTTGTAAGTCCTGCATAAAAAAGAAACACCTTGATTAATATCAAGGTGTAATAAGCTCAAAACTCTCCGAATCAGCCTCAAGTACAAAAGGACTAACCTCACCAACGCTATAAAGCTGCAATTCATGCATCGCGCGCGTACAAGCAGTGTAGAACAATCTACGAAGGCTTGCATCACTGTACACATCTTTAGAGGCATTGTAAATAATGACAGCATCAAATTCGATACCTTTCGCTAAATAAGCGGGGATAATGACAATGCCTTGTTCATACTCGGCTGAGTTACTTTTCACAAGTTTAATATTCTCGATATGGCTGAGTGCTTCGTAGGCAGCGGCACTCTCGGCTGCGGATTTACATATAATTGCGATCGTATTGTGCTGTTGTTCTTGTAGTTCAACAACTTTGGAAGTAATACAATTATGCAGTTCGTTGTAATCAGAAACTTTCGTTACTGTAGGTTTCTCGCCGTCACGTTCAAAGGCGTTAATGTTCTTTCCTTCCGGTACGAGATAGCGTGTAAATTCAATAATCGGTTTTGTTGAACGATAGCTACGAGTTAAGTTGATACCGTTTGTTTCGTCTGGCCCGTATAAGCTAGTAAGTGTATTGAAATTAACCGTTTCCCTCGCATGAGCGAATATCGCTTGGTTGAAGTCGCCGAGTACCGTCATTTTTGCGGCAGGGAAGAGACGTTTTAAAAACTCGAATTGAAACGGAGAGTAATCTTGGGCTTCGTCGACGAGTACGTGTTTAATGGATCTGTTCGTTTGGAAGCCTTCAATTAACTCTTTTAAAAGTAAAAATGGAGTCGCATCCTCGTAATATAGCTTTCCTTCATCAAGCATGTTTACTGTTAATGAGCAAATGTCGTCCCATTCTTTAGGTTTTTCTCCAGTAACCCATGATGAATTTGTGAAGAGCTGTTTATATATTCCTGTGAAATTGATGAAGCGCAATGTTTGAACGCCTTTACGCAATGGTTTTAATTTTTTGCGGACAATCATACGTCCGAGTACTTTCGTTTCTTTCTCATAATCATTAAAGGAATTGTCGTCAAACTCTCCTTTTTTCTGTAAGTATTTATAAGCCTTTTGATATTCATCTTTACTAAGTAATTCAATTTCTTCTTCTACCCAAGGTTTTTTCAGTTCTGTTTTTTCGATTGTATCTATTTGTTTATTTAGCCAATCCGTTAACTTCTCGATTCTATTATGGAAGCGGAGGGAGGAATCAGTATTATAAAATTGCTCTGTAATTTCTTTAGCAGAGGCAATTAGTTTTCCTCTAAATTTCATTCCTCTAAATAACATGCCTGAAGATTCAAGAGATTGTCTGTACGTTCTAATCATATCGAAAAATTGAGTGGATGCTTTAAATCGAATGCTCGCATTTCTAGTTTTATAGGCAGGGCTATTCGTTTCAGTTAGCATATATTCTAGTTGTTCATAAGGATCTTCAACATCAAATGACTTGCTTAGTCTATGGTTTAAATATTCCTGGAATGTAACTTGCTGCATATTCTCTTCACCGAGTTCAGGTAGTACGTTAGACACGTAGCTGTTGAACATGGAGTTAGGGGAGAAGAGAATGATTTGATCTGCTTTTAACCATTCGCGATATTTATATAGTAAATAGGCGATTCGTTGCAGGGCAGCTGACGTTTTACCACTACCAGCAGCTCCTTGCACGATAAGTAGTCGACCTTCATCGTGACGGATAATTTCATTTTGCTCGCGCTGGATCGTCGCAACGATGCTTTGCATATGTTTGTTCGTACCTTTTCCGAGCGCTTGTTGCAGAATTTCGTCTCCAATTGTAAGGCTCGTATCGAACATAGAATCAATCTCGCCATTTTGAATAATATATTGTAATTTTTTCTCCACATTGCCGCGGATTACGCCTCCTGGTGTACTGTACTCAGCTGGTCCTGGTGGATAATCGTAGTAGACACTTGAAATGGGTGCGCGCCAATCGTATATAAGAAAGTTTTCTCCGCTTGCATCGGTAAGGGTAGCCACCCCGATATAAATTTGTTCTGCACCAACTTCTCCTTCTTCTTTGAAATCGATTCGTCCGAAGTAAGGTGCTTTATGCATACGGCGTAGTGCGGCAAGTCGATTAAAGGTGTGCTTATGGGTAATTTGTGTTACGGCTAGTGACTGAGCTTGTTGTCTTAAGTTGATAACTGTTTCAAGATAATCGTCAAAAGTATCAGTGTTAACTGTTACATCATCCCAGAAGTGTTTGCGAATGTTGATTACTTCTGCCCGGCGTCTGCCAGTTTCGCTTTCCAGTTTATCAATTTGCTCCGTAATCGTTTCTATTACGGTATCCAAGCGTTTTTGCTCTTGATCAAGTTTTTTGTTCATACGTAAGCACTCCTTTAAAAGTGAAAAATAGAGGTTGACTGAAGATGTGTTTTGTTGTACAATTAAGATACGGATAAATACATTCTCTTATTTTTTAAGAATGCGTTTCTGTACTAATTTAACATAGTTTTTTAATTTAATCAATGATAATAAGATAAACCTTGGTTCCGCATGTGGTGGAATCGAGGTTTTTTGTTGTCTTTTAAGAGGGAGGAGCGATCATTGTCAGTTTTTGTCGGTAAGTCGATATAATTGAAAAATCGCCGATATAATTGGAGTTATGGTCGATAAATTTTGAGAATCGCCGATATAATTGGAGTTGCGGTCGATATAATTGAAAAATCGCTGATATAATTAGATCCGCAGCTGATTGATCCGGAGAACGGATCATATAATTTCATTTACCGAATCTGAACGTAATGTAACGCAAGGAGAGGGCATACAAAAAAAGCTCGGGCTTAGCCCGAGCTTTTCATTATTTCTTTTCGTCTTTTTTATCGTCAGCTTTTGGTTCTTCGAAAAGATCTTTCAAATCTTTATCGTCAACTTTTACGTCAGCTTTTTTGATTTCTTTCATCATAAGATCGTTCATGAATTGAGCATCTTGTGCTTTCTTTTGAACAAGGTCTTTTTTGATGTCGCCTTTTACTTCATCAAATGGTTTTTGTTCTTTAATATCTGTTACTTTAATGATGTGGTAACCGAATTGTGATTTTACAGGTTCGCTTACTTCATCTTTTTTCATTTTATAAGCTGCGTCTTCGAATTCTTTAACCATTTTACCAGCTGTAAAGTAGCCAAGGTCTCCGCCTTTTTCTTTTGAACCAGTATCTTCAGAGTATTGTTTCGCTAACTCTTCGAAAGATTTACCTTGTCCAAGCTCTTCTTTAACCTTTTTCGCAGTAGCTTCATCTTTTACAAGAATGTGGCTTGCTTTAATTTCAGGCTTGTAGTTTTCTTTTAGTTCTTTATCAGTGATTGTTTTTTCAATCGCTTGTTCTTGAGCTAATGAAGCGCGAACGCCATTTTTAACTGTTTCTTCTTTAAGACCTTGTTGTTTCATTAGTGTATCGAATTGGTCACCGACTTGCTTTTTCATTTCATCGTACTTTTTGTCCACTTCTTTGTCATCGACTTTGTAGTTTTTAATAAGTACTTTTTCCATAACCATGTTATTTAGTACTTGTTTACCAGCTGTTTGTTTCATTTGAGTGTAGAACTCTTCTTTAGTGATGTCACCAGCTTTAGATGTAACAACTTTGTCTGATGATGATGATGTTCCACATGCTGATAATGCGATTACACTTGTTGCGGCTAAGGCAAGCATAGCTTTCTTCATTCAATAAACACTCCTACTATTATGTATTTTTAATTTATCCCGTACAAATGAAGAAACGCCTTATGATAGGTTATTTTCGTTCATAAGAACCTGATTAAGTCTCACTGATGTCCTTTGCTTTTTTTATATGTAAAAGCACGCTTAACAGGGCTTACCTAGGCTTTAGGATAAAGTTTAGATGCGTGTCGTTTATTTCATAGTATAAGCAATATGTACAAAATTTAATATATCATATTTCGACGAGTTTTCCTATTGATAAAGAAATTTTAACCAGTTTGTGTCAGATTTTGAAAGGGTACCATATTGGGCGAATGCCGCATATATAGAAAAGAGGAGGGGATGGGGGATGAATTCTCAACTTATTTTATTACTTGTACTGTTTATTTTATTGGTTATAGTAGGTATAATTTGCTTATAGAGGAAAAAAATGAGGAAGGGGCTTTCCTTCCTCACTTTCCATGAAATATAATTTCTATATAACTAGAAATTAATAGAATGGTAATACATACATTAATAACTCGAAAGACACCGGGCTGGCGGCTCGCAGATATTTGTTTTCGCTCACACAGTGTATGTGTCATGAAATTCGTGTAAAATATAACAAGAAGTGCGAATGCAACAAAAACAACGGTTATAAGAGTCATGAGGCGAGACCTCCTTTTGGCTAAAATACATATACTTTATATATTGTATCATACGATATTTTGTTCGTGTTACAAAATTCAGAAATAGAAGACTTTGTGTTAGGAAGCGAGGGAGAAAATGGACGTTGTAAGAAGACTAGAACAAGCTGAATATTACGTAGACCTACTATTTAAAATGATTGATGAAGAAAAGTGTCCATTTTATTCTTTAATCATAAAGAAAAAAGCTCGTAAAAAAGACATTGAACGTATACTAAAACTTTGTGAAAAGCTGAACGAACAATATGTAGTGGAGAAAGCAGAAGGCCTTCTATTGTTTGATGCGCTATTAGATCAATTTGAAAAAGCGCTTCCACATCAGCTCGAAGTACACGAAACTGCGGAAGCGCTAGCAAAACAAGGTTTATTTAAGCCACTTATGAATGAATTCTTACGCATGATTGCGAAAAAATAAATAGATTATTTCTTAACTAACTTTTGATCGGATTCCGTAAAGTTCTCCTCGATATCTTCTAATGATTTCTCAAAAATATCGATGAAGTCTTGTCCGTAAATATTACGCAGGATTGCAATCAGTTCGATATTTTCTGGGAACTTACCGTAAAAATTACGAAGTTCAAGTGCCCCATTAAAAACAGAATTATTTTCAGGATCATACTCCTCCATTAAGCAAAGTAGTAATTCTTCCCCTTTGTCTGTAATTTCAATGTACGTATTTCGTTTATCATCTTCTTTTTTTGAGAATACAAGATAGCCGCGTTCTTCAAGCTTTTTAGAGAAGTTAAACGCCGTTGAGACGTGCATAACTCCAAATTTAGCAATCTCAGAAATAGAAGCCCCTTTTAAATGATAAGCGATGGTTAAAATGTGATGCTCATTAATGTTTAAATCGTAAGGTTTAATCCACTGTTGCCAATCTTTCTCTACGCATTTCCATAACGCTTTCGATAATTGAGCAATACGTTGGCTGAAAATCATCGCTTCTTTTACCGAGTAATTTTTTTCTCCACTTTTCATTTACTCACCCACTTTAACATTCTTTTTTCATTATTATCTATTATGCCAGTAAAATAAAAATTAATAAAGTCTTTTTGTGAGAATTGTGAAAATTTTTCGGAAAAACAACATTCTATACAAATCATGCATAACTATGGAAGCGTTTTATGAGTCAAGAATACATGTGTTTTCTTTACATGTTAAGAGATAACATATATTGTAAATGCATAAAAACACGGCATATCTATGTGATATGCCGTGTTAAGGTCAATTCGCGTGAAAAATATTTGTTATATGCAAAAAACTAAGCAGGAATATGTTTACGCTTTTTCTGGAACGGCTTCTTGTAGTTTCTCAATTGACTTTTGAATGTCTAAAATTTCTTTTTCAATATGTCGTTTGTTTTGAGAAATATCTTGTTTCCAGTTAGAAAGCGTGTCTTGCATATCGTCTTTTAGTTCTTGAAATACTTCTTTACCTTCTGAAGCAGTTTCAACGATTTGGCGCTTTAATAACTTTGTATCAGCTGTAATATCAGCTAAAGTCTTTTTAATATCAGTTCCTTTTTCTTTCAGCTTACCGCGCATAGCTTTACCAGAAGAAGGAGTTGAGAAAAGAACGGCTAGTCCAGCAACTGCTCCGCCGCAAAGTACACCTGTAATAAAGGATTTAGCTTTTGACATAAAAGGAAACCTCCTTATTTTTCGTTCGTATTCATGATGTATAAAAGTGTGCATATCTTTAAGACAAGGGGAAGAAAAATGAGCTTTTCTCTCTCTTGTACATGCTATGCACAAAAAATCATATCCCCGGCATTTTTGGTGAAGAAATAAGCCATTCAATAAATGCCAGAGGAATCGGCTTGATATGTATTACTTCTTATTATAGTGGCACTATTTCACACTATTTGCAATTGTACTTGCGATGTTTTGTAAATTTTCCATTGTATATTCATTTTGGTGTGATTTCCAAACAGCACCGAAACCATCGTTTTCACCGTAGCGTGGAATTAAATGAAGGTGGAAGTGGAATACAGTTTGTCCAGCTTTCTCGCCGTTATTGTTAAGTAGGTTGAAGCCAACTGGATTAAATTCTGCTTTCATTGCATTTGCGATTTTTGGAACGACAGCAAAAATATGTGATGCGATTTCTGGCGTTAACGCAAAAATGTCTTGTTTGTGAACTTTCGGAATAACAAGAGTATGTCCTTTTGTTACTTGACTAATATCTAAAAATGCAAGTACATGTTCATCTTCGTATACTTTTGAGCAAGGGATTTGCCCGTCAATGATTTTACAAAAAATACAATTGTCCGCTGTATGATTCATCGATCTCATCCTTTCAAATAGTCTTAGCCGTATTTTACCATAATTACATAGGAGAACAAACACGAAAAACAGGAAGCTGACTCAGCTTCCTGTTTTCTGAAGAGGGATTGAAAAAGCATTTTTTTATAATTTACGGTTCGCAGACACCTCATTTATATAAGAAATGCACGGTAAATCGGCTAAAGTTTCTGCCGTAGACACCCCATTTTCAAGTGAAATGAATTGCAATCTTTTTAAAAATGAAATTGTTTATTTTTTAAAACAGTATATGCTCTTTCGGAGACACCCCGTTTCGAAAATGAAACAAATTATCTGGTTATGTGTAAATTTCATTGTCCAATTTGGACACCCCATTTCATGATGACTTCACTATGTTGTTGTACTCATCAATTGGTGGTTGCTTTTTCAAGTGTGTTCCTTCTTCACTAATTATGATGTCCGCTTTCGTAAAAATATATGCGAAGAAATTTAAATTTTTTTTTGGAGACATCGATACTATGTAGTGCACCATGATTTTTGGTAAGATGAATATATACATTTCTTACAAAAGAGAATGAATATAAATGAAGAAAGTGGTGTCGTATGAGCGAGTTATTGCGTGTAGAAAATGTTACAGGAGGATATACGAAACGACCTGTACTGCAAAATGTTTCGTTCTCTGTTAATAAAGGCGAACTTGTCGGCTTAATCGGTTTAAATGGAGCCGGGAAGAGTACGACAATTAAACATATCATCGGTTTAATGGAGCCGAAAAAAGGAACTGTCACAATTAACGGGAAAACAATTCGTGATGATATGACAGCGTACCGTTCTAGTTTCTCCTTCATTCCAGAAACGCCAGTATTATATGATGAGTTAACGTTAGAAGAGCATTTGAAATTAACAGCGATGGCGTACGGTGTAGATGAAAAACAGTACGAAGAACGTGTAGGACAACTATTACAAGAATTTCGCATGAAAAATCGTTTGAAATGGTTTCCGTCTCATTTCTCAAAAGGGATGAAACAAAAAGTGATGATTATGAGTGCATTTTTAGTTGAACCATCACTTTACATTGTGGACGAACCTTTCGTCGGGCTTGATCCGTTAGCGATTCAATCACTTCTTCAAATGATGGATCAAATGAAAAAGAGTGGTGCGGGCATCTTAATGAGTACACATATTTTAGCGACAGCAGAGCGCTATTGTGATTCATTCATTATTTTGCATCAAGGTGAAGTGAGAGCGAAAGGAACGTTGGCTGAATTGCAATCACAATTTAACATGCCTGGTGCAACGTTAGATGATATTTACATTGCATTAACAAAGGAAGAAGATTATGAATAGCACAGCGTTATGGAAAGAACGATTTCGGCACTTTCTAAAAGAAGTTCGTACATATAGTAAATACGTATTTAATGATCATTTGAAATTTATTTTCGTATTTATCATCGGCGCAGGAGCGTATTATTACCAGCAATGGTTACAAACGTTAACACCATCGTTTCCGACAGCGGTCGTTATGGCAGTTTTACTTGGCCTCGTATTAACAGCCGGATCCATACAAACGCTATTAAAAGAAGCAGACCTTGTGTATTTACTGCCAGTTGAAGAAAAGTTAAAGCCTTACTTTACAAAGGCATTTCTCTTTACGTTTATGATTCAGTTATACATAATCGCAATGGTAGCCGCTGCGCTTGCCCCGTTATACTTCCAGCAAATGAAGCAAACAGGAGCGGCTTACATATGGATTGTAATCGCGTTCGTCATTGTAAAAGCGTGGAATTTATTCGTAGCGTGGGAAAAATCATTTTTAACAGATCAAAGCGTTCAAAAAGCAGATTGGTTCATTCGCTTTATCTTAAACGGCTTATTTGTGTACGTCCTTGTAGAACGTACTTCAGTCATTTTTACCGGTGTAATTGTTTTTCTTATGGCGCTATACCTTGCTGTTATGCATCAAAAGGTGAAGGGAAAGTCGCTAAACTGGGAGTATTTAATTTCTGAAGAAGGTAAAAAAATGATGCTGCTGTACCGCATTGCGAATATGTTCGTTGATGTACCAGCGTTAAAAGAGAGAGTATCACGTAGGAAATGGCTTGATTTCATTCTTTCGATGATCGGTGAGAACCGTACATATTTATACTTATATACGAGAACGTTTTTAAGATCAGGTAACTATTTCGGATTATATGTGCGTTTACTCGTTCTTGGAGGAGTCATTCTTTACTTCATCCCATTTTTATATGGACGTTTTATCGTAAGTCTTATTTTCTTATACTTAATCGGCTATCAGCTATTAACCCTTTGGAAACATCACCGCATGAAAATTTGGCTTGATTTATATCCAGTAGGGGTAGACGAGAAGAAGAACGATTTTCTTACTTTATTAAATGCGATTCTCATCATCGGTAGCGTTGTATTTACAGTTATATTTGCACTTGCGACGAAAGATTTCATAATGACCGGCATTTTATTTGTCGTAAGCATATTATTTAGTATTGGTTTCGTTTATCAATACGGTGCGAAACGCATTGAGCGTTTAAACTGAAGGGAATGAACCTATGATTACATATGAAGAGAAGGTTATAAAAGAATTGGAGCAGTGGAAAGCTACATTCATGAAAGATTCTTCTATGATGACACGGTTCTCTAAAAAAGTGCAGGTGAAAGTGCAACAACTAGTGCCGGCGAAAGTGCAAAAGGTACTAACAGAAACGATTCGGATGATGGTACAAACAATTAGTGCTGGATCAAACTTCATAAAACCGAAGCTAAAAGAAACGAACTGGTCACTGCAAAGACGAGACGATGAAGTACGTAAAAAAATGGATGAGTACAAAAAAGTCGCAGCGGCAGAAGGAGCAGGAACGGGAGCAGGTGGTATTCTCCTCGGTCTTGCTGATTTTCCGCTTCTACTTACCATTAAAATAAAATTTTTATTTGATGCAGCAACATTGTACGGATTTGATACGAGTAAAAAAGAAGAGCGCCTTTTTATTCTTCACGTTTTCCAACTTGCTTTTTCGAGTGATGACCATAGAAAAGAAGTATGGAAAGCAATTGAAACGTGGGATACAGAAGAAGAAAATCATATGGACTGGGAAAAGTTCCAAACAGAATACCGAGACTATATTGATTTAGCAAAAATGCTTCAGCTTGTCCCAATCATCGGTGCCCCGGTCGGCGCGTATGCGAACTATCAATTATTGCAAAGGCTTGGGGAAGTGACGATGAATTGTTATCGTATGCGCTTGCTTAATAGAAATTAATTTGCTTTATAAAAAAGAAGGCATCCTAAATTACACATTTAGGATGCCTTCTTTTTATTTATATTTATTATTCCCTGACGAATGAAGGAATGGAGCGCAATCCCTATAATATATTTACGGAAATCTTATTAAACCATAACAATATCTTACCACCTCTAATCAATTACTTATAAGTGGGGTCTCGCCACATCACCATCAACTTAAGAAATTGGCATTTCCCCATATCGAAAAAAATGAGCTGAATTATTATAAATAACTCTGGAAAGATAAAATTTTCATTTTGGGGATACTTCAAAATATTAGCTTGGTGGACATAGGTATCACCACATGTCCATGGATTAAAGAAAGAGCCTATTATTAAACTGTACCCTACTCTTTGGGTCGGAAGAGGTGCTATAGATGAATGTAAAGACATATAGGGCTCAAGTGTTTTCTTGGTCTAAGGAGACCAAGGTAGAAATAGTAGAACTCATTTCCGCCGGCATAGGTATGGCCGGACCTGTTTTGTTCGCCACAGTTCTAGGCTATCCCGCTCTTGGTTTTGCTGCATCGGTCGGCAGTTTGGCAGTCAGTAGCGTGCAAGTCGGTTCGAGTTTTATAAATCACGGGAAAAAGTTGGCATCAGCGCTGCTATCAGTAGTGCTCGCTGCGACTGCTGCTGTTCTCTCTTTCGGACATGGCTATCTGACATTTGGAGTCTTGATCCTGCTGGTAAGCCTTGCTGCGTTAATTGGCGGATATAGTCGTGCCTTGGCGGTGGCAACAACACGCTTTGTCGTATTCCTGATCATCATCCTCAACATGGTCGACCAGACGGAGTACCGGATGGAACTAATTTTTTCAATCTTAGCAGGGGCGATTTGGACCGTCAGTATCAGCTTGGTGCTAGGCATCTGGGTACACCGTTGTTATAAATCATCGCTGGATGGAGATGTGAAAGGGCCAACATCGAAAAAAATCATTCTATGGCGGAATTCTCTTGCACACCTATCCGGTTGGCAATTCCCAATCAGGCTCGCATTATGTCTAGGTATAGCTGAGGGATTGCGAATACTTTGGCCCGAGCACCACTTCTATTGGATTGCAATTACCGTAGCGATCCTTACTCAGCGGAAAATAGAACTCTTTCCAATCAAAACAACACAACGAGTGCTAGGTACAGTAATCGGCGTGATTGTTGCGAGCTTGCTTCTCGCAACTAGTCTACCAATTTGGGGGTTAGTTATAAGTATCGGGCTATTCGCAGGTGTTCGACCTCTTCTAAAGGTTCGAAATTATCTTGTATACTCTGCAACCATGATCCCGCTCATTATTTTGATCATGGAAGCTGGCAAGCCGTTCCAGTTTATCATTCTGTTCGACCGTGTATTTGCAACCCTTATCGGTGCAGTCATCGTGATTGCAGTGAACTTGATATTCAGTAGAGAGATGGCGAAATCAGTGTAAAGGTGGTTATCTAGCCAAAGATGCTTTAATATTTCGGGTATCTTTTCCAGTTGAACAAAATCCCCCCCTAAAATGAAAAAAAACGCTATTCTTTCTGTAGAATCATAAGAAAGGATGGCGTTTTTTTATGAATCCCCCACCTATCCCAGTGAAATGGAGGAAGAATGGAAGCTGAACTTGGTTTTTCATGCGGCACCGTCACATGCCCATCAACTTGAGATGTTGAAATAGCCCCAAGTATTTTGGTGAAAAAAAGAAACATTTAAGTTCCTAATGACATTTTTCTAATATAAGTTGTAACATTTCCTAAACAACAACTACCTTGTGGATTGTTTACTTCACAACCACATCGGTTTTCTCTTATGTTTTCGCGAATATGCTCTACTGGATTAGGAGTAAGTCCATTTTCCACATATTGTTTGATTTTTTCTTTTGTCCAATCAAAACAATAACAAATTGGTGTAGTTACTGAGTCATCTTTTTGATTTACAGCTACCTTTATGTCAGATACAAAGTATTTTTTATTATTCGTATCAAAATAGACTACATCACAATCTTCGTTTGAACAAAAATAGTGATTTTCTTTAGCATTTAATGTTTCTAATGCAGATGGTTTAAGCAATGATTTTAGTGTAATCAACTTTTCATTCTTTCCCCTCCTAAAACTACATTTTATCATTCCCTCCTGTTTTTGGGTGTGAGTGCTGGCTAGTCGTTTGGCGATACCCCATGCCCATCAAGATAAGGTCTTTAAGTACCACCTAAACAAAATTTTTAATTTTTCTACAGTTATTTATGTGAATTCAACTCGTTTTTTTCGTTTTAGGAACAATGCATTTTTTAAGTTGATGGCTATGCTCAAATTTGAGAGTCTTTTTTTGCTATTTCTATTCATATTTTTTTGTTTTTTACCAATAATATACAGATAAGGTGGATTTGTTTATAAAGCTACTTGAGCTTACTTTACTGTATTTAGGGGTGCAAATATGAAAGTATCAATATTTATTACTTGTGTTGCAGATGTTTTTTATCCAGAAGTAGGAAGAGATGTTGTGGAAATTCTTGAAGATTTAGGGTGTGAAGTGGATTTTCCTAAAACTCAAACTTGCTGCGGACAACCAGCTTATAATAGCGGGTATGTTAAAGAAACAAAAACAGCTGCAAAACATATGATTGAAGCCTTTGCTAGTTCAGAATATGTTGTGGCACCATCGGGCTCTTGCGCTATGATGGTTCACGAGTTTTCTAGCTTATTTTCTGAAAGTGAAGCGGAGTGGAAGAAAAAAGCTACTGAACTTGGAAATAAAACATATGAGTTCACACAATTTCTTGTGGAAGTATTAGGGAAAGAAGACTTAGGTGCGGAGCTTCATAAAAAAGCAACGGTTCACACATCTTGTCATATGAGCCGATTAATGGGGATTAAGGAACCACCGCAAAAATTATTAAAATGTGTAAAGGGACTGGAAGTTGTTTCACTGCCGCATAATTATGATTGCTGCGGATTTGGAGGGACATTCTCAGTGAAAATGCCAGAAATTTCTGAGCAAATGGTTGAGGAAAAAGTAAAGCATATTATGGAAACCGGTGCGGAAGTGTTAATTGGGATGGATTGTAGCTGCTTAATGAATATAAAAGGACGTTTAACACGCAATGGTTATCCAATTGATGTAAAACATATTGCTCAAGTATTAAATGAAGATCGAAAACAAGGGGGGATATAGAGATGGGAATGAAAATTGGGAACGATCCCTTTCATAAGCGTACTAAAACAGGCATTGGGGATCCATTTATGCGACAGGCTGTCAGGAAAGCGCAAGATGGTCTTAGAATCAAGAAATTAAAAGCTACTGAGAGTCTTGGAAACTGGGAAGAATGGCGAGCTTTAGGAGAAGAAATTCGAAAGCATACATTAGAAAACCTTGATTATTATTTATATGAGCTGAGTGAAAATATTGAGAAAAACGGTGGTTTTGTTTATTTTGCAAAGACTGCAGAAGACGCAAGGGAATATGTAAAAGGGATTGTAAAAAAGAAAAACGCGAAAAAAATTGTGAAATCAAAATCGATGGTAACGGAAGAAATCAGTTTAAATGAAGCGATTGAAGAAGCTGGAGCGGAAGTGTTAGAAACAGATCTTGCTGAATTTATTCTACAAGTGAACGACCACGATCCGCCGTCACATATTGTTGTTCCGTGTCTTCACAAGGATAAAGAACACATTTGTGAAATATTTAAAACAAAGTTAGATTATACGGGAACATCTGATCCGACGGAAATGGCGAGGTTTGTAAGATCGTATATACGTGATGATTTTTTTGCAGCGGATATAGGGGTGACTGGATGTAACTTTGCTGTTGCAGAATCTGGGTCAATTTCTATCGTAGCGAACGAAGGAAATGCAAGGCTTACTACGACACTTCCGAAAACGTTGATTACAGTTATGGGGATGGAACGTATTGTTCCGACATGGGAAGAGCTTGATGTTTTAGTAACACTACTCTGCCGAAGTTCTGTAGGACAAAAGTTAACAAGTTATATTACAGGGTTAACTGAGCCTGGCGGGACAGATGGACCTGAGGAATTTCATTTAGTCATTGTTGATAATGGTCGTTCCGATATTGTAGGAACAGAATTCCAAAGTGTCCTTCAGTGCATTCGTTGCGCGGCATGTATTAATGTGTGTCCTGTATACAGGCATATTGGTGGACATGCATATGGCTCTATTTATCCAGGACCAATTGGAGCTGTGTTAACACCGCTTTTAGGGGGATATGATGAATATAAGGATTTGCCTTATGCATCTAGCCTTTGTGGTGCTTGTACAGAAGCGTGTCCAGTGAAAATCCCGTTACATGACTTATTAATTAAACATCGCAGCCGCATTATAGAAGAAAAACAATCCCCCGTAGCTTGGAACGTGGCTATGAAAGGTTTTGAAAAAGTGGTGAAGAGTCCTAGACTATTTTCTTTTGCAGCGAAGAGCGCTCCCTATGCATTAAAACCTCTCGCAAAAGGAGATAAGATTGAGCGCGGCATTGGACCGTTAAAAGCTTGGACGGACGCGAGAGATTTTCCAGTTCCGAAAAAACAACCGTTTCGAGAGTGGTTTGAAAAACACGTAAAGGAGAACGATGATGGCCATCCAAAATCGTGAGGAATTTTTACTCCAATTATCAGAAAAGCTTGGTAGGAAACGTCCAGAAGCAGTGAAAAAACCGAACTGGTCTTTTTCCCCGCAGTGGGATGTTTTTGACGGACTTTCGCAAGACGAACTTGTATTAAAGTTAATGGAGCACTGCGAAGTAATTCATACAGAAGTAAAGCGAACAACAAAGGAAAATCTTGTTGAAACATTGGGGTCTTTTATAAAAGATTGGAATATCAAATCTGTTATATGTTCGAATGATGAGCGCTTTAATGAGTATGGTCTTACGCCATGTTTCAGCAATGAAGGTACAACACATTTTCGTACATGGGGATTAGATCATAAAGAAGAGGACATAGAATTTGCGAAAGCTGCCGACCTTGGCATTACGTTCAGTGATATGACTCTGGCAGAATCAGGAACCGTTGTGCTATTTAATGATGGGTTAAAAGGAAGACATGTTAGTCTGCTTCCAGAGTCATACATTGCAATTGTTCCTAAAAGTACGATCGTGCCAAGATTAACCCATGCTACAAAACTGATTCATGATCAAAATAAAGCGGGAGAAAACCTGCCCGCTTGTGTGAATTTCGTTTCGGGTCCGTCAAATAGCGCGGATATTGAAATGAATCTTGTCGTAGGTGTACATGGACCAATTAGAACAGCCTATATTATTGTGGATGATCAATAATGATTTACGTTTGCGACAGAGCGCGAAATATAGCTGAAGCATTATAAGAATACTGAAAATAGAAAGCGCTGGCTGTTAAATATAACCGGGGCTTTTTATTTTGTGTGCCCTTATTGGTGAAGAAACCTTAAGAAGGAAAATTTTAATCTGTTTCAGTTTTCTACGCTACTATAACTAACTAAATTGTGTCTTTTCTTAGAAGCTAAGCACACTATAACTAGCTCCAATTATAATGAATACGATAAAGAGCAGAATGATTAATAAAAGCCCACTACTACCGCTCTTACCATCTTCACCACCGCCGCTACCGCCTTTACCGCCAGATCCCATATGAAAATCCTCCTTATCGTTATACATTGTTTTTACTTTATATTTTTCTAGGTTCATCAAGAAGTTCCTTTTAAAACTCTAATTAACTTGCAAATCATTCCTTTTCATTTTACAATTTATTTACCGACCGGTAAGTAAAAATAGAAGAGGTATAGTATGACAAAAAATTTACAAACATCGCAGCACATTGTAGAGGCATCATTTAAACTAATGGCAGAGCATGGCATTGAGAAGATGAGTCTTTCAATGATTGCGAAAGAAGTAGGCATATCAAAGCCAGCTATTTATTATCATTTTCCGTCTAAAGAAGCACTAGTTGATTTTTTATTTGAAGAGATTTTTTCTGAATATCAATTCGCGGGTTACTTCGTTAAAGAACAATATACGAAAGAAAACTTTGCAGAAAAGTTAATCGAAGATGGTTTACATATGTTGTCGGAGTATAGAGGTCAAGAAGGCATATTACGCGTTATAAATGAATTCATCGTAACTGCGACGCGAAATGAAAAGTACCAGAAACGCTTATTTGAAATACAAGAAGATTTCTTAAATGGATTCCACGATTTATTAAAGAAAGGTGTGGAACTTGGCGTGGTGTCACAACATGCAACTGAAGAAAATGCGCATACGTTAGCGCTCGTTATTGATAATATGAGTAATTACATATTAATAGGATTCCAGTTAAAGTATAAAGAAATTTGGATTCAAAATGTGAAAAATGTAATGAAGGAGGAATAAATAATAAATTTTCAATTTTATGTAAAGTTATGTAAAATATAGATTGAGACAATTCATATATTAGATTAATAGATTTGGAGTGGTTACATGGATCCATTGAAAAATGAAATTCATCCTGACATGGTCAAGGTGTGGAAAATTCGTGCTGTAATTGAAGAAGGGATAGGTATTCTCGTCATCTTAGTATACCTTTTCCTCATGATAAAGTTTGATTGGTGGGCGTGGATTTTGTATGTGATGGTTGGGTTAACAGTTGCGCTAGCACCATTTTCGTACTTCGTATTCCCGAAAATGCGTCAACGTTATTACAGCTACCAACTAAATGAAGAAGAGCTTGAAATTCAGCACGGTCTTTTCGTTGTAAAGCGCGTATTAGTACCGATGATTCGTGTACAGCACGTTACAATTGAACAAGGGCCAATTATGAGAAAACATGGATTAGCAGAATTACATATTTCAACGGCAGCAACTTCTCATAGCATTCCCGGCTTAACGATGTATGAAGCAGAAATGCTGAAAACGAGAATCGCAGAATTAGCGAAAGTGAGTGATGAGGATGTATAAGAGGCAGCATCCAATCACGATGTTATTAGAATTAAAAATAACAGACTTTATACCATTAATTATTTTCATGTTTAGTTTAAACGGAAAGTTCCCATTTTGGTATTTAATTCCCGCTGGATTCGGTTTACTCACCGTTTTTTCAGCGTTTGAAAAATGGTATTACACAACATACTGGGTTGAAAATAACGTATTACATGTGAAACAAGGGCTCTTTGTGAAGAAGGAGAGCTACTTAAATAAAGAACGTGTCCAAACGATTAATACGAGTTCAGGCATGCTGTATCAAGTGTTAGGACTAAAGAAAATTAAAATTGAAACAGCTGGCGGAGGCGATGATGCAGAAGTTAGCTTAGCTGGTATTACAGTAGAAGAGGCGACTGAGCTTATTGCAATGCTAAATGAGCCAACTCCAGAAGTGAAAGCAGAAGAAACATCAGAAGAAGTAGTAGAAACAGAAATTATTACAGAGGAAGAACAAGCGACAGAGTACAAGTTAACGTGGAAAGAAATTTTATTAGCGTCTATTACATCTGGTCAATTTGGATTATTATTCTCTTTAATATTTGTCGTTTATAACCAAGTGGATGAGTACATTCCGAAATGGATAAAAAATAGCGTAGAGTCGTATGTAATGGATCATGATATATACGGCTGGATTTACATGGTAGCCATTTTGCTCGTCGTTTCTTGGATTATATCCACAATTGGTTACGCGTTAAAACATGGTAATTTCACAGTAAATCGAAAAAATGATGAAGTTCGTATTTCGCAAGGGTTACTTGAAAGGAAAGAACTTGTACTAAAATTGCACCGTATTCAAGGGATTACGATAAAAGAAAGTATTTTACGTCAACCATTCGGTTATTGTGCTGTGCAAGTAGAAGTCATTCAAAGTGAAGGAAAAGAAGAAAAAGTTACGCTACATCCAATTATTCGAAAAGATCGTGTGCAACAGTTACTCACACATTTACAGTTACCATATGAACTGAATACAAACATTACATCATTACCAAAAGCAGCGCTGCGTCGTTACTTAATTGATAGTTTTATATTCTTCGCAATGCTCGCAATCCCGCTTACAGGAATAATCATATACTTTGAAAAGTATTTCATCATGTGGGCGTTATTACCGCTCGCTATCCTCATCTTTACACTTGGATACGCAACATTTAAAACAAACGGTTATGGTGTAACCGGAGAGCAAATTACAATGGTACATCGTAGTATTGGGAAACATACAGGACTTGTAAGAAGAAGACACGTCCAATCAATTGAAAAGACACAATCATATTTCCAGCGCCGAGCGGATTTATGTACGTATACGTTTTCTAGTGCATCATCGAATTATAAACTAGAGCATACGAGAGTAGAAGATACGGAGAGAATGCAGGATTGGTATAAGAAGAGAATAAGTGAGAAATAACCTGAAAAGGCTTGCCTAGTATGAAAGGCAGGCTTTTTTATTATAGAGAAATGAGTAGTTTACAATTGGATTAGGCTTTCTTTAGTTTAATCCATATATTAGTACAACTACAGCGCACATTTATCAATACGTATCAGAAAAAAAGGTAGCTGCTTCTATTAATTTAAGATCAATGCCATGTTCCGTTAAGTTTTGGATGACTGCATGGTCATTTGTATGGCGGATTTAAATTTGGTCTCATTTTGGTTCTGGTGCAAAAACTTTGAAGTATATGAAAATGATCTATCAAACTTGTAGATACTGATAGTATTACTCTAAAAAGATGTGCGATTGGTATATGGGTGCGACCCCATATCCATCAACTTAAGAATTTTATAACACCCAAAAATAATAACTTTGTACATTTGCACTTAGAGATGTAAATTGTCTCATTTTTGGATACTTTTTATTTGTCAACTTGATGTCAATGGGGCGGGATCCCCTACACGCTTTTATGAAGAACCTTTATTTACACTAAGGATTGGAATCTTATTGATGCCGTAAAATATAGAAAAGGGAAAATAATGTAAAAAAAACTATTGTATGTTTAAAAACCTTATGTTACATTTGTGTTACGAAAAATTATAAAGTGTGACTTTTATTACACTTTGTTTTCGATGCATTACGGATTATGGTTTACATTTCTAATAAACTGAAAATATGTAAAGTTAAAGAAATGACAAACTATAAACAAAAAATGATTTTTCTATGTGTATAAGAGTGTGTGTAGTAAAGAGTCTGAGTGAAATCTTTATGCACATTATTAAAATTCCTTTCTGTCTTAAAAGAAGAAGACTACCAACTATTTAGGAGTTTTAAGTAATGATAGTAAATGAAATGTACTTCTTTTCCAACACACAATTTAGTACATAGTTTACTTCCAGTCTAATTACTACACAGACTTTTATACATATGACGTTATTGTTTTAGGCATATATAGGGGGAGAGAAAATGAGAAAGTTATTAACAGTAATTGGACTTACGTTTTTAATGCTAGCGGGATGTAGTAATGGGAATTTTGAAAAAGCGATGGATGAGGGGAAGACGGCGTTAACGAATAAAGAATATAAAAATGCTTTATCATCATTTGAAAGAGCACTAGATGAGAAAAAAGATGATTCAGATGCAAAAGTGTTTGTAGAGCAAACGAAAGCAATGATTGAAGCAGTGAAGCTAAAAGAAGAAGCAAAATTAGAAGAATCGATCAAGTCACTTGAAAAAGTAGAGAGCGTGAAGAATGGAAGTAATGCGCTTATAAAACAAGCAAAGGAAGAACGAACAGCATTAGTAGCGATCTTAGAACAAAAAAAGAAGTATGAAGAGCAGCTGGTGAAAAGTGAAGAGTTAATAAGTAAGAAAAATTATGCAGAAGCGAAAGAGATGTTAAATAAGGTAGTTTCAGAAACAAAAGATAACAAGAACCTTGAAGAATATAATAAAAAAGCTTTAGGATTAATCACTAAAATTGGTGAAGAAGAAAAAAATGCAAAGAATGTAACGGCAGCAGCGAAGGAACAAAAAACTGATGCAGTAACGAGTCAAAAGGTAGCGACAGAGAAGAACCAAAAGGTAGAGGCAGAAAAGAATCAAAAGGTAGCGACAGAAAAGAACCAAAAAGCAGAGACAGAAAAGAATCAAAAGGTAG
>NZ_JBALMG010000072.1:74800-75240 GCF_036963225.1 Bacillus sp. JJ783
AGGTAGAGACAGAGAAGAAGCAAGATGAATTTACTTTTGAGAAAGCTAAAGGATATATTAAAAAAGAATATAATGAAGAATATCAATACACTTTAGAGGATACTCAAGTCGAAAATGGAAAGAAATATTATAAAATTAGAGTACGTACGACATATAAAATAGAAGGCGCAGCTGGATCAGGATTTACTGGCGTATTCAAGGTATTTGAAGATGGTACAATTGTTGAAATGCACTAAACCGTTGAAGAGGATACGATGAATCTTTATATTTCTAGTAAAGATTCATGTATATTTTAGAAGTGAAAACGGCCATTTAAGTATGTACGGTGAACCGTATCATAAATAACGGTAAACTTTTGTGAAAAATATTTTGGTAGTTATAATGATTTATGAAAACAGTAGATAATAAAAGAAGCTTAATGATTAATCTGTACCCTTTGT
>NZ_JBALMG010000073.1:0-25878 GCF_036963225.1 Bacillus sp. JJ783
ATATAACTAAAAAAAGAAACAATATCTTTATTGAGTCGGCACTTGAAAAAAACTATTCTAAACGTAAGTGAAAGCGGTACCTTTCAGGTTTTGGTATATTTTAAAAATGAATGTGCAGGTATTGTTTTTAACTGAAATTTAAATTTCAAAGGGGGAGAAGAATTGGAGAGTAAGCATTTCAAGAGAGCTTTTAATACCCTTCTTGCACTTGTGCTAATTGTGCCGACATTTTTAGTTAGCATGATTGTGCCATTACATGTAGGAGCAAATGTGTCTAATCCATGGGTTACAATTTCATCTGGAGGAAACGAAATTAATGCAATAATAGAACAAAATGGGAAGTCCTATGTAAGGCTTGGAGCAGGTGCCGGAAATGATAATGGGGCTAAAGCTGCAATTTTTCAAGAACAAAATAAAATCGCTAAAGAATCGGGAACGATGGCGTATACCTTTACTCCAGAAACCAAGGGAGAAGATACTAGATTTGGTTTCTATCCTCATTATATTGACAATAATAATTTTGTTTTTGTAGGCTACGACTCACTTGGATGGTTCTATGAATACAAATATCAAGGAAAAGGTGATTGGTTAAAAACGAGACCGAATGTTCCACTTCCAGAGGCTGGGACCTCACATTCCATAAAAATTGATTATAACGCAACCACTTTGAATATTACATTAGATGGAAAAGATTTATTTGGACCAGTTACGTTACCTAATGATGTAAATAACCTCCTTACAGGTAAGGAAGCAGTTAAACTCGGTGCTTTTGGAGATAAAAAAAGTCAAGTACTCATTGAATTAGGAAATGCGCCTGGGGATGGAGGCACGGATCCTGGAGATGAAAAACTTGTCGACATTACGGATAATAAATTAGAAGAAGGCGACTTTAAAATTATTTCAGGAGACGGAAAAGTTACTTATAATGAAGATGGTTCAGCAACTTTCGGTGTTACATCTACCCAAAAGAATCGAATTGTATATAACCAAATGAAAGCGATTAAAAATGGTGTTTTTGAAGCGGATGTTACTACTAATACTGATAAGATGAATCGCTTTGGATTAATCTATCGTGTTCAAAATGCATCTGCATACACTTATGTGGGAACAGGGGATACGAACGATCAGTATTTTGGTGAAACATTTGGACCTATAAACAATTGGACGTCGATGACTTCAAATGTGCCGTTAAAAGCAAAACAAACATACCATTTACGTTTAGTATTCATGGACGATGTTGCAACGTTATACATTGATGGTAAAAAGGTAGATTCTTGGACTTTAACAGGTGGTGTAGATCAAGCGGGGGGACTTGGGTTTGAAAAAAGCCGAGGAGCTGCCGATATTACGATTTCTAATATCAAAATCAAGGAATATAGTGCGCCAAAACCTCCAGATACCACACCAGTAGAAGATACATTAAAGTCAAAGTATATGGATGTCACTATTGACCAAGTATTCCCGCGAGTTGTGAAATACAAAGTTGGCGATAAAGTAATGAATGGGCAAGAATCACCTGTTTACGGATTGAAAGTAAATGGTGCACTATACTATCCTAAAGTAAGCTTTGAAAAGTTAAGTGATAGTGAAGTGCTATATACATTAAAAGTTGCGGATGAAATAAAAAATCTTGATGCTGTATTTAAAGTATCTTTGAAAGTAAATGATAATAAAGTTATTTATAGTTTCGATGAAATTAAAAATAATGGTAGTGCAAAAATTGAAACAGTTGAGTTTGCTGATATGAACGTTATCTCAGTAAATTCGGAGCAAAAAGGTGCAAAAGCTAAATTAACGAATATAAGTACTGATGTTAGGAAATCAGGAGATGTGGATGTAAGTGTAGATTCTTCCATGGGAGAAATAGGTACATCTACTAAAAATTATACTGCATTTTTGTCAACTGACGAATTGAGTGCGGGTGTATGGTCCAGTTCAGAAGTGGATGGCTATAAAAACTTAGTTGCAAATCGATATGTAAATAAAAATGGTTCTAAGGCAATGGGGATAGGTTCTAGTGCACTCTATTACCAAAGAGATTTTATGTCAGAACCACAAAAAAATAAGCCAACTATTAAAATAGCTATCGCTAAAGATTTGAATACTGATAATAAGACAGATTGGCAGGATGCGGCAATTGCATACCGTGATATTATGCAAGACATTAAAGGATATCAAGATGTAAACAATAATGTTGGAATGCGTATTGCAATGAATTTCGGATCACAAGCACAACAACCATTCTTAAAAACAGCAGATAATATTAAAAAGGTTGCTCTTGCTACAGATGAATTGGGGCAGGCTGTTTTATTAAAAGGATATGCAAACGAAGGACATGACAGTGGTCATCCGGATTACGGTAATGTAGGTGAGCGTATGGGTGGCGTTAAAGATTTGGATACGCTTATTAAAGAGGGGCGTAAGTATAACACCCAATTTGGTGTCCATATCAATGCGCAAGAAGTTTATCCTGAAGCGAAAGCTTTCAACAATGATTTTATTGATCGTCCAAATTCTTTAGGATGGGGATGGCTAGATCAATCTTATACAATTAATAAATTAAAAGATTTGTATACTGGAGCGCGTGCGAAAAGACTAGATGAATTGAAAGCTGCTGTTTCAGATCTTGACTTTATTTATTTAGATGTATGGTATCAAAATCAATGGGAATCAAATAGAATAGCAGATCAATTTAAAGATAGGGGCTGGAGACTAACAACGGAATTTGGTGGTTCTATGGCCAATTATTCAACGTGGCAACACTGGGCTACCGATAAAAACTACGGTGGACCGGAAAGCAAAGGTATCAACTCAGAAGTACTACGCTTTATTAGCAATCACCAAAGAGATTCTTGGGTTTTGAATTGGCCTGAAGTAGGCGGAACTGCTGATCATCCATTGCTTGGTGGATTTGAATTAGCTGGTTTCGAAGGGTGGCAATCTGATAAGAATTTTGATAATTTTATTCGCATGACATTTGATACGAATCTACCTACTAAATTCTTACAAAAATATTATGTAACGAATTGGACAGCTGTAGAAGGGGATAAAAGCAAGACAAACTTAGAAAAGGAAATAAAATTGAAAGACCCAAGTAATGGGGATGTTGTCGATGTAACTAGAAAAGACAATTCTAGGGAACGTGTTATTACACTAAATGGAAACGTTGTACTTGATGGACACACTTATTTAATTCCTTGGGTGAAACAAGACTTTAAAAACCCAACTTCTAATTCTGAAAAACTATATCACTGGAATTTGGAAGGTGGTACAACTACTTGGACACTTCCAGATGAATATAAAGATGCATCTAGTGTTTATGTATACAAACTGACAGATCGCGGTAGAGCAGATATGAAAGAAGTCAAGGTCGTAAATAATAAGGTAACTTTGACAGCTAGTGCGGCAACTCCTTATGTTGTTGTACCAAAAAGAGATAAAGGTTTGGAAATTCTTGACTATGATTGGAGCAAGGGTGCTCATATATATGACGCAGGATTCAATACAGGAAAAGTAAGTGCATATACAACTATTGAGGGGGATAACAAAGCTGTAAGCGCCGTTAGAACGAATCAAACTGGAAGCAACCGTAATGTAAGTAGTGGAGATTACTACTTGAATATTGATAGTCCGTCAAAAGATACAACTGTTTCACGTGTCCTTACTGGTTTGGAACCAGGTAAAGATTATGTAGCAGAGGTATATGTTGAAAACAATAGTGATGTAAAGGCCGGAATTACAGTAACAGGTGGGAAAGAAGACGTTAACAATTACACACTTCGCAGCCTGCAAAAGAACTATGTTAAGGCAGATTCACATGCCTCAAATGATGGATACAATAGCAAAATGCAAATCATGCAAGTAAGCTTTACAGCTGTAACTAATAAAGCTAAATTAACTCTCAGCCGTGATTCCGGAAAAGGAAACACAAAATTTGATGATATTCGGATCGTTCAAAAGTCCTTGAAAAATCATGTCTCACCAATGGAATTTAAACAAGATTTTGAAACGGTAGTACAAGGTATTTACCCATTCGTTATTGGTAACACAGAAGGGGTAGAAGACAACAGAATTCATCTGTCTGAACTGCATGCCCCATATACGCAAAAAGGCTGGGCAGGTAAAAAATTAGTCGATGATGTATTAGGTGGGAATTGGTCCGTAAAAGTGAACACTGGAAATAAAGGTTTGCTGTACCGTACTATTCCTCAAAATTATCGTTTTGAACCTGGTGTAACTTATAAAGTATCATTTGACTATCAAACAACAGCAAATGCATTCCGCTTTATTTCAGGGGATCAAGAAATTGATGTTCGAGACATTGCGAGTGCAAAGGGATTGAGTGTGAATAACACTCTTACTGCATCTACTGACACAAAAACAGCAGAGTTTACTGTGACAGGTTCTGAGAACGGTCAAACTTATGTTGGAATTTTCAGTGATGGAACGAATTTAAACGGGGATACTGGAGCAGGTACGTTTATTTTAGATAATTTACGTATTGAAAAGGTGACTTCAGGGGGAGAGACACAGAGATAAAAACCTCGAATTAAGATAAAGGTAGTTTTATAGTTCGTGTAATATCGGAAATTAGAGGCCTATCTCAGAGGAGATAGGCCTCATTGTGTTCATTGAATCATGGGAAACTGATTTTTTAAAAATGTTCCTTTGTATGTTTTTAGTGAGTTGTTAAAAGTGAAAAGCAAGATGTCTAAAAAATACGACAAGATGTTGATTGTAGAAGTGTTTTTACATACGTATAATGTAACAAAATAGCTTACTAAACGGGCGATTCAAGTATGCTAATAGCTTCTTCGGAGAAAGCAAAACGTATATTAGAATGGTGGTTATCCCATACGTCTGTTCATAAAATTATAAAAGGTACATAGAACTTGCATCGTAACAACGAAAACCGCTATAAGGTTAGAGGAGGTATATACTGATGATATATCAAGCTATCCAGCAGTTAATTGATCGTGCTATTGAAGTTCAATTGATTGAAAAAGAAGATGAAATATATACAAGGAATCAAATCCTTTCCTTACTTCGTTTAGATGACTTTGTAGTGGAAGCGTCAGCGCCCGCAAAGAAAGCAATTTCGGAGTTATTGGAAGAGTTAATTGAATATGCTTGTATGCATAAAGTCATTGAGGCAGTAATGGACGAGAAGGAGATTTTAGCAAGTGCAATTATGGATGTTTTTATGTCCAAACCGTCCGTTATCAATTCTCTATTTTATGAAAAATACGAACAAAATCCGAAGGCTGCGACAAATTACTTCTATGAGTTAAGTAAAAACAGCAACTATATCCAAATGAAGCAAATTTCCAAAAATATAAATTATAAAGTAAATACGGAATATGGACCCATTGATATAACGATTAATTTATCAAAACCGGAAAAAGACCCGAAACAAATTGCTAGAGAGAGAGTATTGGAAAGTACAAATTATCCAAAATGTTTACTCTGTATTGAGAATGAAGGATATAGAGGGAGAATTGGACATCCAGCACGCTCGAATCATCGTATGATTCGTATGAATCTTACAGATGAAAGCTGGTTTCTACAGTATTCTCCGTATATATATTTCAATGAACACTGTATTGTATTGTCTTCAGAACACCGTGATATGAAAATTGACCGTCAAACATTTTTACGTTTGTTAAAATTTGTAGAAAAATTCCCACATTATTTCCTTGGTTCTAATGCAGATTTGCCAATTGTAGGAGGATCTATTCTAACACATGACCACTATCAAGGTGGAAACTATGAATTTGCTATGGCTAATGCATCAAACGACCTAATTTTTGAAATAACCAACTTTCCAGAAATGCAATGTTCTATTATTAAATGGCCTATGTCAGTTATTCGCTTAAGAAGTAACGATATAGAACAAGTAGTAAATGCAGGGGAGTACATATTAGAGAGGTGGAAGGGATATAGTGACCCTTCTGTTAATATATTGGCATTTACGAATGAAATTCCACATAATACGATTACGCCGATTGCACGCCACCGGGATGGTATGTACGAATTGGATCTTGTTTTGCGAAACAATTGCACAAGTGAAGAACATCCGCTGGGTATTTTCCACCCTCATGGGGAAGTACAGCATATTAAAAAGGAAAATATCGGCCTGATTGAAGTAATGGGGTTAGCTGTACTTCCTGCCCGTTTAAAAACAGAGCTTCAGGAAGTGGAAAAATTCTTACTTGATATTCCAAGTGATATTCCATCGTATCATATACGGTGGACAGAACAATTAAAAACCAAATATAGCAATCAGATAAATGAACAAAATGTACAGGATATTGTAAGAGAAGAAGTGGGACGGAAATTTGTACAGGCGCTTGAAGATGCTGGTGTTTTTAAAAGAGACGAAGCAGGGATATCGGCGTTTAAACGTTTTATTCAGACTTTAAATTAGGAATGGCCAGAGGGAAATAGAGAATGGTAAAAGGAAATATTTGAAGCAGAAAAGGAAGGGACCTGGTAGTTTTACGGTGATTACAAAATTATCTATTTATATGATAAGGGAGGTAATAATGTGGGGAAGTGTGAGCATAAGCAACTACAGGAATTGAAACAGGTGGGCGGCCCTATATTAATGATGTGTATAAAATGTAATCAAATCCTTAAAGTGTCAAAAGGGTCCAGTACAAAAATAAAGTAAAAAAGAATTAAGCGCATGTATTCCTGATTGATGAAACAGGAATTGGCGGGATCATAAATTTTTTTGTGTAAATGGTTTTGTAGCTAATTTATAGCACCCGGCTGTATATAGTAAAGTAAGATTGCAGGAAATAGATGATTTAGCAGTGGAGCAATTGGATTTAATAATGCCGAGTGGTGAGAATTCAATTGGTGCTTTACTAAAGCATTTAGCGTTAGCATGGTTATTAAATAAAGAAGGAATTGATACTGTTATTCCTGGCGGGAAGCGAGCAGCGCAAATAAGAGAAAGTGTAAGAGCGGTGGATGTTTTATTGAATGAACAGGATATGAAACAAATTGAATCTATATTAGAAGATTAGAAGGGAAGATGTGAGTGTTTTAACGCTGAGCTTCTTTTCTTAAAAAAAATAAAAAATCCCTACAGAGATAGGGATTTATATATCGGCATATAGTTCCTTGGAAAAGGATATACTTAGCTTACCATACTGGAGTACGTATATTTGTGAAATAGATGTGAAAGTAATGTGAAAATGCCGTAATAAAAAGCACTGTTTTAGCTAAAACAGTGCTTTTCTCTTTGATTGCACAGTTGCTGCATTTTCATCATGTATGCCTGCTTCTTCAGTAATTCGTTTTTTCACTTTATTTAATAGATGGTCTACTGCTTCACCAAAAAAGTTAGCTTCGCTTTTTGTGCGGGCTTCTCGTAAACATTTATAGTTTTCTAGCAGTTCCTCTTTTTCGGAGTTTGTTAAGAAATCTTCTATTTTCTTTTTTGTCATACGAAACACCCTTTCCTCTGACAAACGACGCAATAGAAAATGTTTGTTTTTCATTATAACAATAATTTTTAAAGAAAGTATAGATTAACGTCGTAATAATTTGTCAATTTCTTGAATTTTCTCATCAGCTTTCCCAATTTGCGTATTTTTAGCCTGTTCACCACCTAGAGCTTGATGAAGTAAAAATGTTTGGCCTGAAATAGCGGTTACAATAGATACTTTTATTATTTCTTTAATTAAGGTGACATCGAATAAAACAAGTCCAAGAAGTGCAGCTAGGCTACCGGTAAATATATCGGTTAAAAAACCAAAGTGGAAAAACGTTTTTAAACGGCGTGGAAGCAATAACTTGCCTTGGTTATTGATCAGATGGGAAACGAAGCCAGTAACGCCACCAACAAGAACAGCAGTTAGCCATTGATACATTTCCATCGAATCCACTCCTTTTAGTGAATAAGATTCGTTTATTAAATATATATTCCTTTTTTAATTTTATATCAGCATATTGAGAAAATTTGTTCTGGCTATTTGCTTGTTTAATTTAATTATAACAGAAAAATCTGATATATTTCAGTCTATTATATGAAGCATTTTTTCACTAATATGAATTCAGAAAGGGGTGCGTGAAATGTATATAGATTATCGAATAAGAAGTGTAGATGGTTATACAAAAAATATAGGTGAACTTGTAAGTATGATGGAGCATACCCGGGCAGTAACATTACAGGAAATAGATGATTTAGTAGTGGAGCAATTGGATTTAATAATGCCGAGTGGTGAGAATTCAATTGGTGCTTTACTGAAGCATATAGCGGCTATAGAAAAAGTCCATCAGTTTATTTCTTTTCAAAATCGTGATTTTACAAAAGAAGAATTAGAAGTATGGGAAGATGCACTGTATTTAGGGGAAGCGGGGAGATCTATCCGTGGTTATGAAATACAGTATTATGTACAACTTTTACAGAAAGTTCGAGAAGAAACATTAGAGTATTTGAGACAACGGGATGATGAATGGCTAATGTCAGAAAGAAAGTGGCCTAATGGTGTAGCATATAATCAGCACTACCTTTGGTTTCACGTGCTAGAAGATGAAATTAGTCATCGCGGACAAATTAAAATGCTGAAAAATAAGTTATTTGAAAATTACGTTAAATAAAGTGGCTTTTTAACGGGATATTCCATATAATGAGAGTAATTAAAATTAGAACGGGGTGATGTATTATGGCGAAATTAACTTATATGAATAATAAACCAAATACAAAGGTGGATGGAAAGGGCGATACTATATAAGTGAGCGCACTATCCTTCCACTTAGGTTATAAACTAGGGAGGATATCAATTTGAATCAAAATATTTTAGAATCGTTCGGCTGGGATTCTTTTTTTGAAGAACAAGCTGTTGAGAACTATGAAGTAGGACGTATTTTACTTGAACATAAGCATATATATCGGATTATTTGTAATGATGGTGAATATATGGCAGAACTGTCTGGGAAGTTTCGGCATGAAGCGGTAACGAAAGGAGATTACCCAGCGGTTGGTGATTGGGTGTATATAAAGAAAATAGAAAATGAGCAAAAGGCAATCATTCATCGTATTTTTTCGAGAAGAAGTTCTTTTTCAAGACAAGAAGCTGGTAATAGAACTGAAGAACAAATTATTGCAGCAAATGTAGATTATTTATTTTTAGTGAATGCACTTAACCATGATTTTAACGTAAGAAGGCTGGAGCGTTATTTACTATTAGCGTATGAAAGTGGTGCAATGCCTGTTATTGTTTTAACAAAAAGTAGTTTATGTGAAGATGTGGAACAAAAAATCGTAGAAACGGAAGCTGTTGCAATTGGTGTTCCGATCTTCGTCGTCGATAGTTTAGAGCATACAGGTATTGACTCGTTACAACAATTTGTTGCTTCAGGAAAAACAATTGCTTTAGTCGGCTCATCGGGGGTTGGAAAATCTACTTTGTTAAATGCACTCGTAGGAATTGAGATAGCGAAAACGGGAGATATACGTGAGGAAGATAGTAAAGGGCGGCATACGACAACTCATCGTGAGCTGTTCCAACTACCGAGTGGGGGCTTAGTCATTGATACTCCTGGCATGAGGGAGTTGCAGCTTTGGGAAGGAAGCAATGCAATTCAAACAACATTTTCTGATATTGAAGAACTTGCAAAAACATGCCGCTTCCGAGATTGTAAACATGAGAATGAACCAGGATGCGCAGTGCATAAAGCAATTGATAACGGGCTAATGACGATAAATCGTTTGCAAAGCTATAAAAAATTGCAAAGAGAATTGGCGTATTTTATGAGAAAACAAGATGCTATTCTCGCAAGAGCTGAGCGTGATAAGTGGAAGAAGATTTCTAAGCAACATAAAAAAATGTAAAAAACCAAAGGACTATTCCTTTGGTTTTTTGTATTTGTAAATTTTATAATAATATTATTCATATATATAGACAAAGGGGAAATATTTGTTTAAACTTTACAAGGTGTTTATCAAAAACGAATTGTAAAAATAGAGGATAGGGAATGGGATATATTCATAATTGGTTATTTATCTTTAAAACTTAATATTTAAATGTAGGAGGTTTATAATGAGTAAACTGTTAAGGTGGTTTCGAGATATAAAAGTAGCAAAAAAGCTATTAATTTCATTTTTGATAATTTTAATTGCAGCTGTCTCTATTATTGGGGGCATGTCTTATCAAACGGCTAAAAAGAATTTTGAATCACAAATTACGAGTAGTGCTCACGATAATATAAAAATATTAGATAATTTAATCAATCAAATGATTGAGGCGAAATTTAACGAAGTAAATAACTTTGCACGAGTGATTCATAGTGATATGTATCAAGGAGATAATCAAGATGAATTAAGAAAGCTGTTATCTCAATATATTAATTTGAATAAAGATATTGAACAAGTATATGTTGCCGGTAATGATAAGAAGTTTGTGCAAGAACCAAATATACAAATGGCAGCAGATTATGATCCAACAACCCGCTCTTGGTATAAAGATGCAGTGAGTAAACAAGGTGGAATCGTGGTCACTGAACCGTATAAGGCGAAAGGAAATGGACATATTGTCGTAACGATTGCGAAACAAACAGAAGATAAAAATGGTGTTGTTGCGGTAGATTTAAGTTTAGAGAATTTATTGAAAACAACAAAGTTAATCAATATTGGTAAAAAAGGCTATGCTTTCATTTTAGATGGAAAACAAAAAATAATTGCTCACCCTCAAGAAAAATCAGGTGACAAGGCAGCTGATTCTTGGGCAAAGAAAATTTACGAAGATAATCAGGGCACTTTTTCATACACGTATGACGGTAGTGAAAAGAAAATGGTATTTGCTACAAACTTAAAAACAGGATGGAAAATCGGTGGAACGATGTACTCAAATGAAGTAATTGAAGCTGCTCAGCCTGTATTTTATAATATGTTAATTGTAATGTTTATTTCATTAGTTGTAGGCGGAGCGCTTATTTATTTCGTGACACTTTCTATTACCAAACCTTTAAAACAATTAGTTGTCACTTCTAAAGAAATAAGTGAAGGGGACTTAACTCAAACGATTCAAATACATTCAAATGATGAAATTGGACAACTTGCTAAAGGTTTTAATGAGATGACTCATTCACTACGTACATTAATTGGAAGAATTAATACTTCAGCAGGGCATGTTGCAGCTGCATCTGAAGAGTTAACAGCAAGTGTGAGACAAGCGAGTGAAGCGACTGAACAAATTACATCAGCAATGGATGAAATATCAAGTGGTGCAACGACGCAAACAGCAAGCGTAGAAAATGGTG
This sequence comes from Bacillus sp. JJ783, assembly GCF_036963225.1. Classification (NCBI taxonomy): domain Bacteria; kingdom Bacillati; phylum Bacillota; class Bacilli; order Caryophanales; family Bacillaceae; genus Bacillus; species Bacillus sp. JJ783. The sequence continues at coordinate 11,275 of NZ_JBALMG010000073.1, forward strand.
CTATGTTACTGTTTGATGTAACAGAAGGAATTCAGCATGTAGCAAATAGCTCATCATCTATTAATACTGCTTCTGCTCACACTCGCGAAAAAGCAGAAGATGGCGGAAAGCTAGTTGGAAAAACAGTAAATCAAATGCAATCTATTGCGGAATCTGTTTCACAGTCAGATGCTGTTATTCAGTTGTTGAATAACAAATCAAAGCAAATTGGTGATATTTTAGAAGTCATTCAAAATATTGCAGATCAGACAAATCTTCTAGCGTTAAATGCAGCAATTGAGGCTGCAAGAGCTGGTGAGCATGGAAGAGGCTTTGCAATCGTTGCTGATGAAGTACGAAAATTAGCAGAACAATCTAGTGTATCATCAAGTGAAATTAGTAAATTAATTTGTGAAATACAAGATGATATGAGTAAGACAGTAAAATCTATGGGTCATGTAAATGAAGAAGTTCAATCTGGACTTGTTATTGCAAATGAAACGAAACAAAATTTTGCTGAGATTTTACAATCTACAAATGAAATTGTTGATCAAATTAAAACGATGGTTGAAACAGCTAATGGAATGTCAAAAGGTGCAAATGAAGTATCTATTTCGGTTGGTCAAATTGCTATGACGGCACAAAATAATGCGACGAGTACACAAAGTGTTGCAGCATCAGCTGAGGAACAGTTAGCTTCCATGGAGGAAATTGGTTCTGCAGCTGGTACACTATCTCAAATGGCTGAAGAGTTACAAGTATTAATTGAAAGATTTAAAGTATAAAAAGGGGAGGCTGTCTCAAAATAGCATTAGTGCTATTAGAGACAGTCTTTTTAGCTGATAAACGGATTAGAGGTTCAATGTATTTAATGTTTGTCGAAAAATAGAGGAATTTGTTAAGTGGGTGTATAATGAATATAGTATAGATTACATATAAAGGAGATCAGTATGGGAGTGTATTGGGGAACGAAAAGAAATTCTTGGCTTAGCTATGTCTCGTTTTGGTTAAGTATTTTATTCTTTGTTGTTTTTTTAATTGAAGTGTTTGTATTTAAAACACTTTCAAATAGTTCATTACAAATTNNTTGTTAAATATCTTTATTTGATATTTGTCCCATTAAACATCATTCTTAGTTTAAGGTTATTATCTAAGAAGAATGAAAAGAAAATATTACCGATTTTTAGTTTAATTGTATCACTATTATTTGCCAGTTTAATTATAGTGTTAGCATTAGTAGCTACAGGAAAAGTCTTATGAGGAGAGTGATATAAATTACTCTTCTTTTTTGTGTTTTTTTTTAGATGTATAAGTAGTGTGTAGGAAATAAGGAAAGTGATAAGTTATCAGTAAGAGGACGTACTAGTGAATAGAGAGTGAACTGAAAATACTATATGTTTTGTATGTGTATATAAAGCAAATGAGTGCGGTAAGATTCGTGATATATGGTACAATAAACATGGATAGTGATAGAGATAAAGGGTATATAAAATACTCATCGTTTTTTAGTAAGAGAGGGGTTATCTTATGCTATATGAGGATTTGATGACATTATTCCAAGCAGCTCCGATAGAATTGGATAGAGGCGGCTGGAAATATATAATCCAGGAACAAAATGATAATTATGAAATTGTTGATGAAATGTTAAAAAAGCAAATGAATGTTGAATTGTATTTTAATGAGTATGATGAGGTGAAAATCACTTTATATAAAGATGGAAGCCCTATTACTACTATGCAAAGAATTGCTATTTCAAAAGTTGAGTTGGATGAAGAGGAAGACGGCATTCAATTCGTATTAGAACGCATGCCAAGTCGAATGATTCGTTTGCAATTAAAGCCATACCTTGCAGTAGAAATGGGGCCGTACTGGGAAGTATGTGAAGACTGTGAATGAACATGAAAAAACATCCGTATACACGGATGTTTTTTCATGTTTTTTGAAGTTGTTTAAAGGCAATAATCGGTAGTAAGATGATGCTCACCCAACCGATAATAGGGTATAGAATATGAAGTAATTCACTATATCCGATGAAACTAAAGCAATAACTAATTAGTAATATGAAGTAAATAATGGTATTACTTTTCCATCCGGTAATGGATTGCATTTGTTTTGTCATTCCGAATATATTCCCAACTAATGTTGTGAATACTTCACCAAAAATGATAAGAACAAAGAAAAAATGGAAAGTTGCATTAAACCTTCTTACAACTTCAGCCATTGGGATGTTATATTGATAAAATTGATCAACTGATAATATTGCTAAATGGCTACATAATAAAATAAAGCAAAGTCCCGCGCCTCCTAAAATGCCACCCCATAAAATAGCTTTTCGATCTTTTACTTCACTGGCCAATGGGACGAGAACACTTTGGGCGAGAGAAAGATTTAATGCGACATATGTAATAGGGCTAGTAATCCATTTCATATTCCAACTTTCTGTAGGAACAGTTTCAATAATAGGAGTTGTACCATGAATAAAGGTTGTAATAGCAAGTCCGATAATGAAAATCATCATAATAGGTACGACAAGTGTGTTCACTTCAAAAACACCTTGTAACCCTCGGCTCCCAATAATGAGGCAGGCGATGACTGTGATGAAAATACCAAGTTGCCTCGGGAGACGGAGTTGTTCTTCAAATACCGCCCCGGCTCCTGATAACATAACGCTAGTTACGCCAAATAATACGAGTAATAATAAAGTATTTACAACATTTCCAAATACATCCCCAAATAAATATTTGTTAAATTCTTGCGCTGAAAATGCCCCGATCTGTGATGAAAGTAACATCATCTTTGTACCGAGCCAAATAAAAAAAAATCCACTTATACATATGCCAATGGTCCCGTACAATCCGTTAACTGTAAAAAATTCAACAATTTCTCGTCCAGTAGCAAATCCAGCTCCAACGACAGTTCCGATATAAGTAGCAGCGACTTTCTTTGCTACTTGCCATTGTTGATTGTCCATGTTATCCCTCTTTCTTCTATGATGAGCTTGACTTACTATTATGCATATGTGTGAGCTTGGACAATTAGACATATGAAGTAGTTGAAAGAATACATGAATTATATGAGAGTAGGGAAATATTAAAGGTGTTAAAACTTTGTTACATGTAAGCTGTTTATTCGGAAAAATAGGGAATGTATGGTAAAATGATGTTAGGTTATTAAAAGATAGTAACATGATAAGAGGAGTGGATTGTATGAGTACAAAAACAAATGTTGTTGAAGTATTAAACAAGCAGGTAGCAAACTGGAATGTATTATATGTGAAACTGCATAATTATCATTGGTATGTGACAGGACCACACTTCTTTACATTACATGAGAAATTTGAAGAGTTTTATAATGAAGCAGGAACGTACATTGATGAGTTAGCAGAGCGTATTTTAGCGTTAGAAGGAAAACCGTTAGCGACAATGAAAGAGTACTTAGCAACTTCAACTGTAATCGAAGGGACAAGCAAAGAGTCTGCAGAAGAAATGGTACAAACTTTAGTAAACGATTTTTCTGCACTTATTCAAGAATTAAAAGAAGGTATGGAAGTAGCTGGTGAAGCTGGTGATGAAACGTCAGCTGATATGCTATTAGCAATTCATACGACATTAGAACAACATGTATGGATGTTAAGTGCATTCTTAAAATAAACATAAATTGATTACAGAAAAACTCTATCGAAAAATTCTTTCAATAGAGTTTTTTATAATTTTTCAGTTTTCTTTTATGCTATAATATAGTAAAAAGGAGGCGATACGATGTTTCGCTTTTTCAGAACTGGAAAAGAAGATAGGGAAATTACGAAAGATGAATTAGAACAAGCGATGGCTAAGTTTCTAGAAACGAATGCTAATATCGTTTATACAGTCTTAGTAAATGATGATTACACAGTAAATTATGATTTGTTAAAGCCTTATTTACCTGCATTTCCAACAAATTTTTTTCTGATAACGAAGGAAACGCTTGAAGTATTTGAACATACAGAAGAAAATTTAAACCTAGTTAAAGAAATTGATATCGTACAAAAGGCCGTAGATCAATATGTAACAGAAAAAGAAATGTTCCCAATTGTTGAAGATAGCGAAGATCGCCTCATATGCGGAGTGAAATTAGGACCATATTTAAATCGTATATTAAAAAGAAACTTATATATTTCAGAAAAGCATTATTTAGTTTCAAGTAAACCAGATAAGAAAAAAAGAATAGTGGGTAAGATGTTATGAGAACAACAATAATATATTGTTGTCTTTTTTTTGTTGAAATATTGATTTTTCAGTTTATTTAGTTTTATACTACAACTAGTGGATAGGAAGGAGTGGTGTATTATGCGTATACATACATTAATTATTAAATATCATTCTGAGAAGCAGGTATTGTTAAGTTGAATTGTAGAATTCACCTACTTATACCGTGACCCTAGAATGATAGGAAGATTGGAGAAACAATTATTATAAAAAGTTACGGGGGAATTTCTATATGAAAAATAGTATGACTTATATTAAGTTATTAAATGAAACGTTAGATTGTTATGCAAATAAAGGAAGTTTTGAGGCGTATTCTTACATAATGAAAAACGCTAAAGATGTAATGGGTAATGAAGCACAAATATATAATTTTAAATATGCGTTAGCAAGTGCTGCAGGACTTGAAGAAGAAGCGATGTATTTAATGAAGGAAGCCATTATAGAGAATGGATTTTGGTACGGAAGTGAGTATTTAATTTCCGATGATGATTTAAAACCACTACATAAATTTGAAGAGTTTCATAGAATGGTTCAATTTTGTAAAGAAAGAGAAGAATTAGCAAAGAAATCGGAACAAGCAGACCTGAAATATAAATACAGCAAACAAAATGAAAATCTACTAATAACACTGCATGGGGATCAAGAAAATATACAAATAATAGAACCATATTGGAACTCTGTAATGGAACAAGGTTTTATGCTGGCATTGCCTCAATCTTCCCAAATTCAATTTTCAGATGGATATGTTTGGGATAATATCGAAAGAGGAAGAGAAGAGTTAAAAGGACATTACAATAAGATTAAAGTGAATAAAACATTTGGAAATATTATTATTGGTGGCTTTTCTGCTGGGGCAAGAGTAGCGTTACATTCCATGTTGCAAGGTGAAATAGAAGTGAACGGTTTTATTTTTGTGGCACCGTGGCTCCCGGAAATGGAAGAATGGGAAGAAATGATTGGAATATTACATGATAAAAGCATAAAAGGATATATAATATGTGGGGATCAAGATGAAGATTGTTTCGAATGTACACAGCAATTTGTAAAGTTATTAAAGGATAAAGATATAGAACATAAGTATAAAGTTGTGCCTAACTTAAAACATGATTATCCTCATAATTTTGATGAGTTATTAAAAGAGGCTATTGAATATATAGGAAGCAAAAACAATTGATTGGTAGTAAGAAAGGGAGATGCATCATATGTGATGTATCTCCCTTTCGCTATTATAAATTAAAAGCGTCTGCCAATAGGCGATAAGAGTTTAATTTATGTTCAAATTGATGAGTGATTGTGACAATCATAAACTCTTCAGTATTGTAGGCTTTGCTTAAGTTTAATATTTTTTCTTTCACAGAAGACGGATCACCGACAATCATACGTTGGCGATTTTCCTTAATGCGGAATAAATCATAAGCACTATACGAATAGTTTCGAGCGGTTTCGATAGATGGAGTACCAGTAGTCCGTTTGCCTTGCTCTAATAGTAAAATCGATAAATCAAGGCTTGATGCTATCTTCTCCGCTTCTTCGTTTGTTTCTCCGCAAATAACAAAAATAGATACGATTGATTTTGGTTTATCACCTAAATAGGAAGATTGGAATTGTTCTTGATAAGCTCTCATTACTTCAGGGCCACCGTATCCGTTAATGAATTGTGCAAATGCAAAAGAAGCGCCTTGCTTTGCAGCAATCATTGCACTTTCTCCGCTAGAACCGAGCATCCACATTTCAGGAGATGTTGGGATAACTGGAGTAGCTTTTAAATTTGCATAATGATGGTTTTCTGGTACTTGATCATGTAAGTACATAGCAACATCTGCAATTTGTTCTGGATATTGATCAAGTGAGACCATTTTACCTTCTTGAAGTGCGCGAGTTGCTATCGGCATACCACCAGGTGCTCTCCCGACACCAAGGTCGATGCGGTTTGGATAAAGTGCTTCTAGAACGCGGAAATTCTCGGCAACTTTATATGGACTATAATGTGGCAGCATAACGCCACCAGAACCAACTCTAATACAATCAGTTTTCGCTGCAATATGTGAAATAAGTATTTCTGGACTTGAACCAGCTAAGCTAACTGAATTATGGTGCTCGGATACCCAAAAACGTGTAAATCCTAGTTTTTCAACTTCTTGCGCAAGTGTTACTGTATGTGAAAAAGCTTCAGCTGCTGTGCTGCCATCAGAAATAGGTGATTGGTCTAATACACTTAATTTGATCATAGAATATACCTCTCAATCTTAATGTACATTCTATTATATATTTACTTACGAAAAATGCGTAGTGAAATGCTCACACAAAAAAGAGGGTGATATTATCTCCGCTTTTAACGAGAAAATCCTCGTTCATAATGATTCATTTCGACTAAGTTTAATATATATTCGTAGTTATCAATTTCAAGTTTTATTTGTTCACGTTCTTCTTTAGATAATTTCATATTACTAAGTTTTTTGCATAGGTGTTGTTTCTTTAATTCCAAATGCTTTTTTGTAGCGTGGTAATCATAAGTATGTTTCATTTTCAACCACTCCTTCTTTGTAGTTGCTATATTATATGAAGCATGAAGAGATGTGAGAGCTTCACCTTATGTATTTTTAGTGAATATTCCAATTGTCTATGGTGTTATGTTTGGGGGGATTAATGAATAAAATGCACTAAACCACTAATGTCCATTTTATGAAGTAAGGGGTGGAATTGTGCAGAAAGATATAATGTATAACACTGAGATGGATGAAACGTTAAAAGTTATAAATAAGGGATTGAAGAAGACGACACGTCCGAAACAAATCATTGTAGTAGGGGCTGGTATGGCCGGATTAGTTTCGGCATCTTTATTAAAAGCAGCAGGGCATGAAGTGAAGATTTTTGAAGCGAACAACCGTGTAGGTGGCCGCATAGAGACGGTTAGGATGGAAGATACCGGATTATATTTAGATGTTGGAGCGATGAGAATTCCGTATTCGCACAAATTAACGATGGCATATATAAGAAAGTTTGGGCTACAGGTGAGCCCTTTTATTAATAGGAATGAGACTGATATTATATACGTAAATGGTCGGAAAACAACGTTGAAACAATATGAAAAGGACCCAGGTATTTTAAAGTATCCGGTGGAAATGAACGAAGAGGGGAAAACGTCGGAGGACCTATTATTATTAGCGGTACAGCCAATTATAAATTTTATTAAAAAAAATCCAGAAAAAAATTGGGATATTGTAGTAAAGGATTTTGGGAGATACTCTACAGGTCAATTTTTAAAGTATCATCCTTATCAATATAATACGTATTTTTCACCGGTAACGATCGAGATGATTGGTGTTCTATTAGATTTAGAAGGTTTTTTGGAAAGGTCATTCGTTGAGACGTTACGATTTTTATACATTATGCAAGAGGAAAGTGGATTTTGCGAAATAATAGGTGGGAATGATAGATTACCAAAGTCTTTTTTACCACAATTAGAAGAAAATATTATATATAATCAAAAATTAATGAAGCTTCATCAACAAGCCAATAGTGTAACAGCCTATTACCGAAATGAGGAAACTTTTGAGTATAGTAGTATAACTGGCGATTTAGTTATTGTTACAATTCCTTTTTCAACAATGCGCTTTGTAGAAGTAGATCCATTTGATTCGATATCTCATGCGAAGTGGAAAACAATTCGCGAATTGCATTATATGCCAGCTACAAAAATAGGAATTCAATTTAAAAGTCGTTTTTGGGAGGAACAAGGGCAATTAGGTGGGAGAATTATAACAGATCTTCCTATACGTTATGCTTATTATCCAAGCCATGGAATCGGTTCAAAGGGACCAGCTATTATGCTTGGGAGTTATACGTGGTCGTATGATGCGTTACTATGGGATGGTTTATCAAAAGGGGATCGTATCTATTACACACTACAAAATTTAGCAACAATATTAGGTGGTCAAGTATATGATGAGTTCATGTCTGGAATATCAAAAAGTTGGACATTAGATCCATATGCACTTGGAGGATTTGCTCTTTTTCAAGCAGGTCAAGAATCTGAATTACAGCCAGTCATTGTGAAACCTGAGGGGAGAATATACTTTGCTGGAGATCATACAACGCTGTATCACGGATGGATTCAAGGTGCGATTGAATCCGGAGTTCGTGTGGCAGTAGAGGTGAATGAGTAAAAAGTGTAAAATTCAGAAAAAACTTTACTATATATCTTGAGATGGATATTATTAAATATAAAAGAATTATGGGGAGTGTTTACTTTGAATCCATTGTTATTCGATTTTCCTTCTGAATTTTATACTGAAAGGCTTTTAATTAGAATGCCAAAACCAGGTGATGGTAAAGTTGTATATGAAGCAATTCAAGCTTCGATGAAAGAATTAAAGCCTTGGATGGTCTTTGCACAAAAAGAGCAAACAGAGGAAGAAATAGAAGAGAGTATTAGAAAATCACATATTCAATTTTTGCAGCGAGAAGATTTGAGGTTACTAGTGTTTTCGAAAGAAACCGGCGAATTTATTGCATCTGCCGGATTACATCGTATTAATTGGGATATACCTCAATTTGAAATCGGGTATTGGATTGATTCAAGGTGGAGTGGAAAGGGCTATATGGTAGAGGCGGCAAAAGGTATAACGGAGTATGCTTTCACTGAACTGAAAGCAAACCGGGTAGAAATTCGTTGTGATTCTCTAAATAAGAAGAGTAGAGCGATACCTGAGAAATTAGGTTTTAAATTAGAGGGGATTTTAGAAAGTGCGAGTGTTGCGGTAGATGAAAATGGATTAAGAGATATGTGTGTATTTGCAATGACGAGAAATACATATGAAAAAGAAGAGCTGTAAAGTAACGGCTCTTCTTTTTGTACATTACGGTACAGGATGTCCGTTAGAACTTTCGAAAATTGTAAACCATTGTTGGCGGTCTAAATTAACTTTTGTTGCCATCGCAGCCGTTTTTACTCGATCCAATTTGCCAGAGCCAACAATCGGCATCATGTTAGCTGGATGCGCAAGTAACCATGCATACGTAACAGTATCTATGCTATCAACACCTAGCTCAGTTGCAACTTTTTGTAAAGTTTCACGTACACGTACGGTGCGTTCTGATTGACCAGTAAAGATTTCTCCACCAGCAAGAGGTGACCAAATCATTGGATTGATTCGTTTTTCTTGGCATAAATCAATTGTCCCTTTTTCAAAGTGCTCAAGCTGCATCGCAGATACTTCAATTTGATTTGTAATAAGCGGGAAATCTAAATATGAACTCAACATATTAAATTGTGAAGGTAAAAAGTTAGATACACCGAAGTGACGAACCTTTCCTTCTTGCTTTAAGCGTGAGAACGCTTCTGCCACTTCATTCGGATTCATAAATGGATCAGGGCGATGAATGAGCAATACATCAATATAATCTGTATGTAAGTTTTTTAGTGAATCTTCCGCGCTCTTTATGATATGTTCAGCACTCGTATTGTAGTGAGCAACATATCGTTCTGGAAATTTCGTTGATGGGGGAGCGATTCCACATTTTGTGACAATTTGCATGTTTTCGCGTAAGGAAGGCTTTAGTTGTAACGCTTCTCCAAATATTCCTTCACACGTATACCCGCCATAAATGTCAGCGTGATCAAAAGTAGTAATCCCCATATCCATACATTCTTCAATAAAAGAAAGTAATTCTTGTTTCGTCATATTCCATTCTGCTAAACGCCAAAAACCTTGAATAATACGAGAAAATTCTAGAGTTTCGGCCATTTGAACTCGTTCCATTATAAGTACCCCCTTGATGAATGAATAATATTTTTGAAAAGGCTTTCTTGCTACATATTATTATATAGTTACAGGGTCGTACATACAATAAATATGTTTTGCTACAAAAACGATTTTTTCTATATGCTATAATGTAGAAACATAGAGCTATAAGGAGAGGTAAGAAATGATTCCAGTAACAATATTAACGGGTTTTCTTGGATCAGGGAAAACGACATTATTAAATCGAATTTTATCAGAGGATCACGGTAAGAAATTAGCGGTGATTGTAAATGAAATAGGGCAAATTGGTATCGATAATCAATTAATTATGAACGTTGAAGAAGAAATTATGGAAATGACAAACGGTTGTCTATGCTGTACTGTGCGTGAAGATTTACTCGTTGCTTTAAAACAATTACTGGACGTAAAAGCAGAAGGGAAAATGGACTTTGATGGTTTAGTAATTGAAACAACGGGTCTTGCAAACCCGGGTCCGATTATTCAAACTTTCTTTTTAGATCCAGTTATTCAATCAGCGTACCAAATAAACGGTGTTGTAACAGTTGTAGATAGCTACCATATACATAAACATTTTGAAAAGGGACTAGAAGCAAAAGAACAAATTGCATTTGCTGATGTTGTGTTAGTTAATAAATTAGATTTAATTGAAGAAAATGAGAAAGAAAATCTCTTGCATGAACTTCAAGGAATTAACCCGACTGCAAAGTTAATCGAGGCGACTAACTGTGAGGTAGATATTCCATCATTACTACAAATTCAAACGTTTAAAACGAAAGATACGTTACAAATTTACCCTCATACAGAACATAACCATCTAGAAGGTGTAAAATCGTTTGTACTACGTGAAGAACGTCCGTTAGATTTACAAAAATTGAATGAATGGATGTCAGCTGTCGTTCAAGAACTAGGGGAGTATTTATATCGCTACAAAGGAATTTTATCTATTGATGGAGTAGATAAACGTATTGTTTTCCAAGGTGTGCATACATTATTTGCTGCTTCGTACGATAGAGAGTGGCAAGAGGGCGAAGAGCGAGTGAGTGAAGTAGTTTTCATCGGAAAAGATATTAATAAAGAATGGTTCCAAGAACATTTTGAAGAATGTGTGAAATAAGTCTGCGTAAATCGCAGGCTTATTTTTTATGAGCATTTCAATGAGATAATACTAGATTGCAAAAATGAAGTATATAAGGGGAAGAAACTAAAAATAGAAAATATAACATTGATAAACGTATAAATACAAGCCTGTTTTCACAGGCTTGTATTTTCATCTATTAGTAATTCCATTACAACACCTACAACTGGGCCCTCATCATCAATATCCCCATTTAAGCGGAATCCAAATGACTCATATAGTCCCATTGCGTGTTTGTTGTCTGGATGTAAACTTAAATAAATTATTTTACATTCAAATTTTTGTTGTAAATATTGGATTAGTAAACGAAGGAAACGTTTTGCATATCCTTTTCCTTGAAAATGCTGATCAATCATAAAACGATCTAACCATACGCTTTCATGCTTTTGGGAATACCAACCGTACATTGCATATCCAACAAGTGTTTCTTCATCATATAAGCCTACTGACGTTCCGTTTTCTTCATATAATGATTCTGCTAAAGAAAACGCATTACTTTCAATAAATTGCTGCTGTTCTTTTGTTACGTTTAAAGCAGCTACTGAACGCCAATTATTTGCTGTTACTTCACAAATGTGAAGATTCATAGTTCCAACTCACCTTCTAAATTATTATAGCTTAAAAGCTAATATGGATAATTTTACTTGTTATTTCGGTCAAGTCAAGGGTGAATACATAAAAAGGCAGCTGAATGACATATTCAGCTGCCTAGAAAATATAGTTGATTAGTTTGTTGCTTCTTTTAAAGTATTTACGTTTTCTTCCATTAATGTGAAGTAATCTTTATTGTTCTTTGCATCATCCTCAGAAATAGTAGCAAGGTGATTTAAGCGTAAAATTTTTGTACCTGTTTCTTTTTGAATAACTGATGCTACTTTTGGAGTAGAGAATGTTTCAAATAAAATATATTTTAGACCGTGCTCTTTTACTGTTTTTGTAATGTCAGCAAGCTGTTTTTGGGATGGTTCATCAGATGCTGAAATTCCAGCGATTGGAATTTGTTTTAAACCGTATCGTTGTTCCCAGTAGCCATAAGCTGCATGTGAAACTAATATTTCTTTCGTTTTTGCATTTGCAACAACTGCTTTAAATTGATCATCTAAATCAGTAAATTTTGTTTGTAGTGCTGCAAAGTTTTTTTCGAACTCTTTTTTATGTTCCGGTTGTAATTCTACAAGTGCATTTTTAATTTTTTCTGCTTGTTTCATCGCAAGAGTAGGATCTATCCAAACGTGTGGGTCTTTATCGTGATGATGTTCATCTTCTTTATGATCGTCTCCATGATCGTGCTGCTCTTCTTCAGATGAAGCACGCAGTTCGATATCTTTAGATGCATTTACAATTTTTACGTTTTCCTTTTTTAATGATTTTTCCATTTTTTCGGCAAATGGTTCTAATTCTGCGCCGTTATAAACAAATAAATCGGCTTTTGCAACTTGTACTGTTTGTTTTTGACTTGGTTCAAATGTATGTGAATCTGCACCAGGAGGGTAAATTGCTTCTACATTTACATAATCACCACCGATTTTCTTAGCGAAATCAGCAAGTGGGAAAATAGTTGTATAAACAGTTAGCTTTCCATCCTTCTTGGCAGTATCTTCTTTTTTATTTGAGCAGCCAGCAAAAATTAAAGTGAAAATAAGTAAGAATGAAAATATAGTCAATCTTTTAGGCATGAAGTTCTCCTCTTTTCTTTTTTTACAGATATATTTTCCCCAATTATAGAAGAAAAATATCATTTTAATACAAAACGGAATAATTACGTTTTAGTTTGCGAACTTAGTATAATACATCTTTAATAAAGTTGCAATAAATAATAATCATTACGATTTGATTTTGTTATAAATTTGTCAAAAAGAACGGTATTAATTTGTATGATTGGTGCATATGTGACAATGTTACTTTCATATATTGGGAGGGAGCGGAAAAAAAGGGGATGAGTGCTTGGGTTACTTCATGGAGGCTATCTTATTAATACTTGCCGTAGTATTGCCATTATCTTTTGTTTTAATTTTTTTAAGGAGATTAATAAGTAATTTAGGAGATGCTACAACAATTACGAAATTGCCAGCGGAAGAAAAAGAAAAGAAAAAAGAGTAAGTAAAGCACTATGCATACGCATAGTGCTTTACTTATGGTAAAATGGGGGAACGGAAACTCCTGTTAGCGACGATTAGCTATAGGAGAGAAAAGTAAATAAAGAGGTATGCATATATATGAATGAACGAACAGCGTTAGTACTTGGTGCAAGTGGATTAGTTGGAAAAGAAATAACGCGTCTATTACTTGACTCAGATTACTACGATTCGGTTACTATTTTTGTAAGGGAACCATTACAATTACAGCATGAGAAATTGCAGCAGAAACAGGTGGATTTTTCAGTATTAGAGGAATATAAAGAATTTTTTGCTGTAGATGATGTTTTTAGTTGTCTAGGAACAACAATAAAAAAAGCAAAAACAAAGGCGAATTTTAAAAAAGTAGATTATGAATATACGTTACGAGCAGCTTGTCTAGCTGAAAAACAAGGGGTGCAAAATTTCCTTGTTGTGTCTTCAATGGGAGCAAATCCTAAATCGTTTTTCTTTTATTCACAAGTAAAAGGGAAAATGGAAGAGGAATTGCAAAAGTTAGTGATCGGTGGTATTCACATTTTTAGGCCATCTTTATTAGTAGGCAATCGACAAGAATTTCGTTTCGGTGAACGAATGGCTGAAAAGTTATCTCGTATTATTCCTTTTATATTTAAAGGGGCTTTCAAAAAGTATAAACCCATTTCAGCTAAAGATGTGGCGAAAGGGATGTATATAACTGCGCTGCGAGAAGAATCAGGTATCTATACTTATAATTCAAATGAAATTAAAACGATAGAATAAACAAAACCGAGAAGAATATGTAATACTGAATCTAAAATAATTAAAGATATATAAGATATACTACACGACAACACATGTTGTTTAACAATGTAGTTTTAAGGTGTATCAACACTTTGCTTGATACACCTATTTTTTATGTTTTTATCACCCATTTATCACTACATTCAAACTCTTTATTACCACTTTTATTACTACATTCATTAAGTCAACAAATATGTTATGTCCTTTCTTTTAAAACTGCTTTCTTTACTTTAAGTACAATACTTCACAATTTTTTTACACCTAAATAAATTCAATCTCTTAAAAGTGTTATCCATGTAAAAAGATGCCACCTTATTAAAGAAAAGCGCCCTATAGTGGAATAACAAAATAGAGAAATAGAAACAACTTAGGTTATTTCCCTTCAAGTAGGGGTAGCGTCACATGCCCATCAACTTAAGATATGGATATGAAATAAAATCACGATGTTTATAAGAAAGATGCGATGCTATATCTTTTCAATTAAAGAATTCTAAATGTGTTTTGATCAAACTTTTTTATAAAAATTGAACATCCAGTCACAAAGAAAGACTCTATTTTGATCAAACTTTTTTCAAAATGGAGTC
>NZ_JBALMG010000074.1:0-33091 GCF_036963225.1 Bacillus sp. JJ783
CCTTCATATTTCCTATACAAACCTTTTTACTATTTGACTCCTGCATCTTGCATAGACTCAATTTCCTTTTTCTTACCTTCTTTTATTTCATAATAATAAGAAGGTAATTCTATATTATGTTCTAAGAAATACTCCTCAATTAATGAAATAATCACTTTTAATATTTTCAAACGGGCGTATAGTTTATCATTACTCGCAATAATATGCCATTTCGCATTCGGCTTATCTGTTTTTTCAAACATCTCTTCCGTTGCTTCAACATACTCATCCCACTTTTCACGATTTCGCCAGTCTTCGTCTGTAATTTTCCATCTTTTAAGAGGGTTGTTCTCTCTTTCTGTAAACCTCTTTAACTGTTCATCTTTACTAATATGATAGAAAAACTTTCCTATTATGTAATGATCATCTGTTAATAGTTTTTCGAAATCATTAATTTCATCATACGCTCTCGTCCACTCTTCGTTTGTAGCAAAGCCTTCAACACGTTCAACTAATACACGCCCATACCATGAACGGTCGAATATAGTAATTTGCCCGTACTGAGGAAGTTTCCGCCAAAAACGTTGCAAATAATGATACCGTTTTTCATGAGGAGCAGGCGCGCCAATTGGATTTACTTGGAATCCACGCGGATCAAGATGTTCAGTCACTCGCTTAATCGCTCCGCCTTTACCTGCTGCATCCCAACCCTCCATAACGAGCATAACAGCTATTTTCTCTTCTTTTAAAATTTGCTGTAGTGCTAATAAGCGCATTTGATATTTTTCGAGCTTCTTATTGTACTTAGATTTTGATTCAATTCTTTTCGTTAAATCTACTTTAGCAAGATTCTCTTTTTCCATCAAACGAATCCCCCTTGTTATATGACAATGTTATTTTAACATATTTATTGGTAATTTTTTCATATTATTATTCTTTTGATTCATACGTGGGACTCTCCATCTTCAGTTTAATAAATTGATACAAAGGCGATATATACGTACCAACAAACATATGTAATTGAACGCTAGACACAAAAAATGCTGTGTAGAAAAATCTCTACACAGCTTCCTTATCTAATTCCCCTTAATATATCACTTTAATAGCATTTATCTTTTGACACATCCACTTATACTACAAACTAATTACCGGTGGAATACCTGCTTCCGGTAAAAAATAAGCAACCACTGTAAAGCCGATAATTAATATTGCAAATAACGACGTTACAACTCTAACCGATATTGTTAGAAAAATAGCATTCGAACCTTTTCTTATAGAACGAACAATCGAATATATCCCAAAGAAAAGACTTAATATTGCTACAATTATATACACAACTACTGCATACCAAGGATTAACTTCCAATAAAACACCCGAAATAAATATATACAAAAATAATAATTGTAGAAAAATACTACTCCCCGTACTTACTAGTACTTTCAATATAATGTTCTCCCTTACAATTCACTCTGACTGGATTTGATGTGTATCAGCATATGGATCGCGTATATACCAGCTATTAAGCAGACGTGCCAAGTATAACCGTAGCGAATACTATAATGATTCCTAAGCCGAGACTCATACCCCTGTCCCCTTACATTATATGGTATATTTTCTCAAGCAGAGCGAATAATAACAAATAACTTTGTTAAAGAATGGGGTTTTTTCAAAATGAAACGAAAAATAATATCTCTTTTCGTCCTTATATGCTTAGCACTACCAATACAAGCTAGTGCATACACATTTCAATCACTACCAATTGCGTCAAAGTCTAAACAGTGGTATATCGAAATTGACAAATCTCATAACTCAAACAAGCAAGCCGTGCAGCCAAAACAAGGTGTATATGATACGTATAGTTTACTCTTAAAAAATATTGGTAATGATGTATCAAATGTATCCGTAGAAATACTTGATAACACACCTACATCTAAAACTACCTTTAATCCTACTACATCAAATAACAACGTTTCAAAAAGTCATACAAGCTTTGACTACATGGTATTCCCATTAGACTTTAATAGCCATAATTTTAAAATCGTCATTACTTGGGAAGAAAAGAATTTCTCTTACAACGGCCATCCAGTACATGAGAGTAAAAAAATGAAACAAACATTTGTGTTTAATGAAGAGTAAGTCCTAATTTGATTAGGGCTTACTCTTTATTTACAAAACCAGATTGAATTGCTTCTGTCACTTCTGTTGCAATATCTATTTTTGTATCGTCTACACAAATTTTTTTGTCCCAAACATGTACGGAAGGCACTTCATTAGACAAATGCTTAATTAAGATGAATCGATTATATGTCATTTTATTTTCTATAGAAGTCGCAATATACACCGTAAAATTCTTTGCTTCAAATACCTTTTCTTCCAAAACGTATTTACATCCCAACTCTGCTACTACTAAATCGTTTAGGTTTTCTATAGTCATATACCATATCCCCCTTTTAGCCTACATGATCAATCGAACCGCCGAATACTTGGTACAGACAATGCCATTCCAATTGTTATGAGTACTAAAATAGCTAGCGTTATAATTGTTATCTCTCCACCTATTACAGTAGCTAACCAGCCTACAA
Organism: Bacillus sp. JJ783; assembly: GCF_036963225.1. NCBI lineage: Bacteria > Bacillati > Bacillota > Bacilli > Caryophanales > Bacillaceae > Bacillus > Bacillus sp. JJ783. The sequence continues at coordinate 2,562 of NZ_JBALMG010000074.1, forward strand.
CCACATATCCTAATGGCAATAAAGCAAATGAACCTAACATATCAAGGCTTGCCACTCTTCCAAATGCTTCTTCTGGTACAAGCTCTTGTAAACTTGTTTCCCAAATGAGCCCAAATATCATAATACCGAATCCTTCAATTACCATTAATCCAATTAAGGCAGGTGCCAAAGAAACGAACCTTGTCATCATCTGTGATTGCTACTGCAGGGACCTTGAGACCTAGGTCTACCCCTAAAACTTTCGTTCTTGCTCTTTCATTTGTAGGAAGTGTGACAGATATTTGGGCCATCCACTTATTCGATTTCTTTGTGATACGAAGTGTACCTAACTTATGTTTTAACAAATCCAAATTGCGATTTTTTTTATTGATTAATAAAGCACGGACCTTTAAACGAGTGGACTTTCCATTTACCTTAAACGGGATTGAAATATGAGTGGAGTCAAATGAATAATTTTGATTGTTCCATACACAAACAGGTTTCTTTAGAATCGGAATGATTTTATAATTACTTTTCTTTACTTTTGTAGCAAACAAACTTTTCGCGTCTTTGATTGCTTGATTCTTCACCGCACTGGGGATATTCGCTTCGATATCTTTTGTGCTTTTTTTCGTACTTTTCTTTGCTTCAACCATTTCCGATACAAGCATATTCATGACTTTGATATACTCACGACTACTTTCTTCCAATAAACGACTTTGTTCTTTTGTTGGAATCAATTTCACTTTCACTGTTAGGGTCTGTGACATACGTTTCACCCCTTGTTTTTTGATTTTCAACATATTTTCATTTGCTACATTTTTAGCTGTAGAAACAAAATAAGAACGTGTCCATAAACTTTGCAACGTTCTTCTATAATCATTTACCATAGTTACAATGTATCATTTATTTTCGAAAAATCACAACAAAAAGACCCAATGAAACTACCTATACTTTGTATACTTAAAGTACCACGAACCTTACGATTTTTAGTGGCACTCCGTATCCAATCTCACTTTCATCCCATGCCTAAAGGCGATGGGCTTTCTCGTTCGGAAAGGGCTGTAATTGACTTTATTTCTTTCAAATTTCTGTACTTTATTAAACTTTATTTCTTTTAAAAATAATAAACATACAAATAATAGCAAGTACGTTACTGCATCCAATCCAAACCCAATTCCGGCGGATGTAACTGAAACAATCAACCCTCCAAGAGCCGGTCCAATTAATCGTATACCCTGATTACTCATTTGCGTTAATGCGTTAGCTGCATTTCGAATTTCCGGTACAAATACTTTCGCTCTTACAGCTGAATATGCCGTCTGAAATATACCTTCCATAAGTCCATATAATGCAACAAGTACATATAAAAGTGGAATCGTTAAAACGTCCATAAATATAAGTGTTGCAAGTAATAGCATTAATATGCAGCGGATTATATCTGTAAATAACATCAATTTCACCCGGTTAATTCGATCCACGACCAATCCAGCAAACGGTAACACAAGAATATTAGGAAGCATGTACATTGCCATAGTCATTCCCATTACAACTGTTGAACCAGTTAATGAATACACAACGACTGGGAGAATGACCATCGTGATCGAACTACCTAAAGTTGAAAGTAGTTGCCCAATCCATAAAAACTTAAAGTGTGGTGACACTTTAACTGGCAATAACAATTTACCGACATAACTTAAATTTTTCTCTGTTGGTATTTCTCCTTGCATATCTCTCTCCTCTTTTCAAATGATTATAGACTTTATAATTAATAACCGAAAATTAATAATATTCTATTTTTAATTATATAAGAAACTATTATGTTATGGTAAAATTATCAAGAAAAGATAAAGGAGAATACATTATTATGCCTCAAAATTCTCATAACATCGAGCACCGCATCTATACAATGTGTATGATCCAGCGAAATAATGACGCTTTACTTATAAAACGCCCCGACCATCGAGGTTTTCCTGGCTACATAGCTCCTGGTGGAAAAGTAGATTTCCCAGAAAGCATATTACAAGCTGCTATACGAGAATCGAAAGAGGAGACCGGACTCCACGTTTCTAATTTAATTTTCAAGGGGTTAGACGAATATGTAAATCCTAAGGAAAATGTTCGATATATGGTATTTAACTATTGGACAGATTCATTTGAAGGTGAACTCCTTTTGAATCCTCCTGAAGGCGAATTATTATGGGTACCAATTGATGAAGCACTAAATCTTCCTATGCAAGATTGGTTTAAAGAGAGATTCCCATTATTTTTTGAAAAAGGTACGTTTGAAATTCAACGTGTTTGGGACCGAGACTTGGATAAACAAGTTGCGATGACAATTACGCATACGTAAAAAAGCTTGGAATCTCTCCAAGCTTTTCTTACTTCTCCTCTATTTTCTTAATCTCATAATCAATTTCTAAAAACTTAACTCCAAATATCCACATTCTATGATTAGCTTCTAATATTTGATCCGTGCTCTCTTTAATAATAAAAGTCTCTGCTAATGGTAAACGTATTGTAAAGAAACGAGTATGTAAATAAATCCCCTCATCTCCCTTACCATTTCTTCTCAACTTACTAGTAATGATTAAATCTTTATTCTTATTACATAATTTCAAAATCCCCGTCATATTCGAATATGGTAAAGGTAATCCGATATTCATGTATTTCTCATCCTCATGGGTATGTTTTGAGTAAAGAGCTACAAAAATAGATTCTCCTGCTTCATTTTTTCTTAGCCAAGCCCTTACATTCTCTCTTCCATCCTTCTCATCTATTACCCCAATGATAGAGCCATGCATAGTTTCCCACTTGCCGCCCATTCCTAAATGTATTTGTCCTACACGCTTACTCATTTTCTCATAACAAAATGCAAGCGGGCGAAACCAACGAGTCCATTTAATATGCGATTGTAACTCATACTCTTTTGTATTTTCATAAAAACGAATAATACTTAAAGGAATCTTCGCCATGTCAAATGCCTCACTATGAAAATCATTCATTTTATCAACTAAACCTTTGTATTCCTTGTTATCTATTAAATTTCTGTTATGTAAAAATGCTTCACCAACTGTCGCATTTCCTCTTAACCTGCTCATTATTTTCCCATAATACTTATACTTCGGAGCAATCTTTTCAATCATCCAGCCGACAAATGCTGGTAACGCCACTCCAATTCCATTGACAACACCATGGATCCAAACCATTTGTGCAATTGTAATCGTCATTGCTTGTTTGAAATTCCCGTATGAATATATGAGTGAAAACATTATCGTTACCATAAGTGTACTGGATGAAAGAGTAAGGAGAATCTTTGCACTTATAGCATTAAATTTCGTTCTCCACACGTAAACTCCATATCCGTATATGGCACATAAATATATGAACACTGCAAAAAATTCAAACACCCTCGAATACGTAATTCCTATCGCAACTGTCATTGGAGAAATGACGATGATAAACATAATAGCGTCATATAACTTACTTCCCTGTTCTCTTTTCCTTCCAAGTAAACCAGCTGATAACGGCAATAGAAATGCCGAGTAATGAAAGTGTGCAGCTGTGAGTAAAACTATGTCAGAACTAAAATGCATAATGGGGAATTTTGCTACAGAAGCAAAAAACCAAAAACCACCTAAAAACAAATAAATAAAAGCACTATCTATAGCTGCTTCCTCTAACGGCTTCCATCCTCTTTCTAGCAATCTACTTATACCAAATAATGCAACGATTCCTGTATATGCAAACCAAAGTAGCGCAAAGAAATAGTGATTTGTTACGAAAGCTAGCATTGCACTGATTGCTGCAATTGGATATAAAAACGATACAAATTTATAAAATAATAAATACGTTCCATTTCTTGTTTCTTTGTCAATAATACAAAATGACATCGGTATAAATAATAAGATAGATAACAATATAATTGCTTCAACAGGATTTATATTCGACCACTCGTATATTAGAAATATAATATAACAAACAAGCCCAAATAGTATATTTTTCATATCGTTTATTCCCTTTCCACAAATGTTCCCTTATATGAAAATAACGAACCAATTAACGGATTTCGTACTTGTACATGAATTCGAAAACATTGTAGTGTCTCATCATAACTTTCTACAATTTTTGCCTCTCCGTATAAAAATCTAGGTAACGGTATTTTTCTTCCAAACATAAAAAACCATTGTTTCTTTGAAGAAATATGCATCCCGCCTTTTTCATCAATATAAAAATTCAACGTAGAAACGAGTATATGCGGTTCGCCAAAATAATCTACAATTTCATTATTCCCTTCATCCAACTTCATAACAGCGTTAAAATATCTTTTCTTATTATGAAAATAAAAAGTACGATTCCACCGTACAAATTCTTTCCCCTGTCCATCTCGCTCAGCGGTATTATGTATCACAAACGGAACTTTTTGCCCTCGCTCAGAGAAAAACATACGGAACTTCGATGTAATTTTTAATATTAATTTAACGAAAAAAGATCCTCCATAAATTTCATCCATTTCCCCTTCCCCAATAAAGCTTTTTCCCTTTGTTATCGCATATCGTTCCTGCAATTTTGGATGAAGCCTTTTATAAGAATCCCCTAATAATCTTTCATAAATATTAACCATATACTTATCCCTTTCTCGTCCTCTTACAATTTTTTGCACTCGGCAAATTAGTGCTATTCATATAACCGACAATCGATAACCCTATTAGAAGAAAATTTAATGTAATCGGATTAAACGGCTCTGTAAAACTTGTGATATTCGTAACTCCTGCCACTATAGTTAAGCCTATTAACATAACAATATGCAATATAAACAACTTTCGTTTTTGAAAGGGCAATAGCCACATAACACCCCATATTATTTCTAAAAATCCAACTATTTTAAGTATAAAAATACTACTATCATTCGATCCGATTAGCGCAGAAAGCATCTTTACTTCTTCTGAATGAGTAAACATCAATTTCGGTACAATCCCTTGATATAACCATACGAAAGCAACTAAAAAGCAAACGAGCCAATACGTCATCGTTCTTCTAATTAGCAACTTAGGATGAAGTCCCTTTTCTAACCATAATTTTAAAGCATCAAAACTCCATGCAGTTGCCCAACCTAATAGCGGACGAAAAATATATGAATCTATCACATTCCCTATACGACCAAACCTTGTATCATAATCATATTGCGTTTCAAAATGAATATGTTCTCCATTCGGGGTATACTTCCAATAACCTCGTCCTATTTGTATAAGTGATAGCTTATTGTCTGTCCAAAATTTCAAAGAGGAAATGCGCTCTCCAGTTTCTTTTCTTATTTCACCTATCGATTCCCCTTCTCCGGCTATTTCAAGCCCGAATCCGATCTTTGTTTTATATAAAAACTTTTGTGGCTCCCCTTCTTTTTTCTCTAAATACGAAATTTCCGTAAAACGGGCATCCCACTCTGTATGTATATCAGGCTCTTGTGTATATGCCCATAGTTTCTCCATTGTTGTGTTCATTTCTGTCGCTACATAAATAGGCTTTTTCTTCCCCATCCTTCCACCTCCCATGCTCTATATTTTTAATGTACATGCAACGAATTTATTTTGCTACGTTTTTCACAAACTAATTTAATAAAAAGATAGAATTTCAAAAAAATACAAAAAACACTTGATTCCCTGAAAAATTTAAATTATTATAAAACAAATGTTACCAACAACTTCATAAATCATACACTCTCGCCTAAAACGTGAGATAGAGGTTGCAACGCTTATAAGTATTCTAAAGGAGACACAGAGATGTCTATGATCTTAGAGGAAAGGAAGTGTTGCCGAAATTGATAAATTTCTCTGCATTTATCAATTGGGGCTGTTTTCGAATAGAAACAGAACTGTCATATGTACAGACGTGTACGTATGAAGAGCTATCTACAAAAAAGAGATATCATTTTTATGATATTCCTTTTTTGGCGGTTTTTTTTATTAGCTCCGTTTTCTGTTTCCCTTTTCCTGTAACAGCACCATCCTCACTTATTTGAGATGGTGTTTTTTGTTTTTCTCTCTGGTAACTACAGGAATATTGGGATTTGTATATGTCCTAACCTATTCTTAAAAATGGACGAAAGAAGGAATTCGTAATGGAAACGATTGTACAAAAATTTGGCGGTACTTCTGTCGGAAGCGTCGAACGCATTCAACATGTAGCAAATTTAATTATTGAAGAATATGAACGAGGACATAGTATTGTCTCTGTCGTTTCAGCGATGGGAAAAAGTACGGATAAACTTGTAGCACTTGCTAACGCTATTACTGAAAATCCAAGTAAACGTGAAATGGATATGCTCCTATCTACAGGAGAACAAGTAACCATTTCATTATTAACAATGGCACTACAAACAAAAGGTTATAACGCAATTTCATTAACAGGATGGCAGGCTGGTATTACAACAGAATCTGTACATAGCAGTGCACGGATTACTGACATTAATACTGGTCGTATTCAATCCTATCTTGCTGATGGCACGATTGTTATAGTAGCTGGTTTCCAAGGAGTAAGTGAAGAACATGAAATTACCACACTTGGCCGCGGTGGCTCCGATACGACTGCTGTCGCATTAGCTGCGGCACTAAAAGCAAAAAAATGTGATATTTATACGGATGTGTCAGGCGTATATACGACTGATCCACGAGTTGTACAAGGTGCTTATAAATTAGATGAAATTTCTTATGACGAAATGTTAGAGCTTGCAAATCTCGGTGCTGGCGTATTACACCCACGCGCTGTTGAATTTGCTAAAAATCATAATGTCGTTTTAGAAGTAAGATCAAGCATGGAACAAGAAAACGGAACAATTGTAAGGGGAGAATGTAACATGGAACAACAATCAATCGTTAAAGGTATCGCATTTGAGGATAATATTACACGCGTCACAATTAAAGGATTAGAACAAGGTGCACTTTCAACAGTTTTCTCTACATTAGCAGCGGCACATATTAATGTAGATATTATTATTCAAAGTATTACAAATGAAGGAACTGTTCACCTCTCCTTCTCGATTCATTCTAATGATTTAAGAGAAACATTAGAAGTGTTAGAACAAAATCAAGAGGCACTTCACTATGAATCTGTAGAACATGAAAATCATTTAGCGAAAGTATCAATTGTAGGATCTGGTATGGTATCTAACCCGGGAGTTGCTGCGAATATGTTCACTACTTTAAAAGAAGGCGGTATTCATATTAAAATGGTAAGTACATCTGAAATTAAAGTATCAGTTGTCATTGACCGTATTCACTTAGTAGATGGTGTTGAAGCACTCCATCAATCATTTATGGCGAAAATTGAGCCTTTAGTGCAAATGATTTAATTTCCGCCAGTAAAACTTACAACAAATTACATTAATCTATTTCCTTCCTATATAAATAGAAAGCTGTCCACATAGAATTTTAAAAATCTATGCAGACAGCTTTTTATCTTGTTATCGATATCCGAAGATCATTATAAAACAATTAGATTATTCTTTATACCCTTTCCTAGGAAATATAAATGACTCTTCTTATTTCTTATCACATATACCCTTTCGCTCTTTCCCTTGAAAAAACGATCTATATTCATTCAAAATAACTTTTTTCACGTCAAAGTAAAAAAGGGAGAGTAGCTCTTATTCCACAGCTACTCTCCCTCTCACTTATATTAAAACAAATGAATGTTTTCTTTTTTGCAAGCTTCACGTAAATCGTCAGGCCATACAGAAGATTGAACTTCACCGATATGTGCTTTACGTAAGAAGTACATACACATTCTTGATTGGCCGATACCACCACCAATTGTTAATGGTAGTACGTCTTCTAAAATACCTTTATGGAAATCATACTCACGTTTGAAGTCTTCACCAGTTTTCGTTAATTGCTCATCAAGTGCTTTACTATCAACACGAATTCCCATTGATGATAATTCGAATGAAGCTTGTAGTACTGGGTGCCAGAATAAAATGTCACCGTTTAATTTCCAATCATCATAATCGGATGCGCGTCCATCGTGCTTTTCACCTGAACGGAGTGCATCACCAATTCCAATAATAAAGACTGCACCGTGTTCTTTCGCAATTGCATGTTCACGATCTTTCGGTGTTAATTCTGGATATTTATCTTCCAGTTCTTGAGAAGTAATGAAAACAATTTCTTCTGGTAAATACTTTCCAAGGAACGGATATTTTTCAAATAAGTGATCTTCTAATTCTTTGAATATTCCATAAATTGCTTGTACTGTTTTTTGTAAGTAATCGACAGTACGCCATTCTTTTTGAACGATTTTTTCCCAATCCCATTGGTCAACATAAATGGAATGTGTTGCATCAAGTTCTTCATCACGACGAATCGCGTTCATATTTGTATATAAACCTTCACCAGCTTCATATCCGTATTCATGTAATGCGAATCTTTTCCACTTCGCTAGTGAATGCACAATTTCTAATTCTTCTCCTGAATGTAACATATCAAACTCAATTGGACGTTCTACACCGTTTAAGTGATCATTTAATCCTGATTTTTTCGTTACGAATAATGGTGCAGATACGCGGAATAGTTCAAGGCGTTTTGCTAATTGATCCTCGAAAAATGTTTTAACTTCCTTAATTGCGATTTGAGTCTCTCTTACTGTCATTAATGATTGATACATGATGGTTTCCTCCTAAAATGTTTGGATGTTGTGGAAAAAAGCCAACAAAAAAAGCCCTTCTTTCCCAAAAAACTGGGACGAAAGACTTTGGTTCCGCGGTACCACCCAAATTAGCAACAGAGGTTGCTCACTTATACAGTACGGAGATGAAAAAATCTCGATACTGTTCTTCTTGTAACGGCGAAGTTCCCGGCTAAGTCTACTTTCCTATAAAGGATTTCGGTTAGCGACTCCAGGAGGTTCTTCATAATAGGCTTCGTACCAGGCTCACACCGTCCCTGACTCGCTTAAACTACATCCTACTACTACTCGTCCTTTCATAGTCGTTTTGTTGTCACATCTCTGAAACATTTTATTAATGATTATTCTATACAAAAAATAGATAAAGTCAACAAAAAGTTTTAAAATATTTTTCAATTCTTTATTTTATGCCTTTACCGACTGTTCTTAATATAACATTTTTATTTCCTTTGTCTCTTCAATCCAAAAAACATTTCACTAATTGAAACTAACATATACACAACCAGTAATGTGATCGTTCGAAAAATAGAATCCGCAGTATTTCTTATTATTTTCATTTTATTTGTAATTCCTTTCAGTTTACTCGCAATTTCATGATATACTATAGCATTCAAGCAGTTTGTTTTTACTTAAAGCAAGCATAGTCATTTATCGATAGTATTTTTCTAAAACATTGGCTATTATCAAATAAGATTTTTTATATAACGGAGTGATCATATGAGTAAAACGAAAGCAAAACCGAAAAAAGGTGTAGGACAAGGTACAGGAAGTAAAGGATGGAACCGTTGGCAATCAAGTGCGAAAAAGAAAGCTGCAAAACCATACAAAAGTAAAGGTACAAAGAAATAAAATAAATAGTGGGAGATGAACAACTCCCACTATTTAAAGTTTCACTTTATCTCTTTACTTTGTACAAAACAAAATATAATTATTACAACAAAAAAGCTATGCTTTCATCTCTGTGAAAGCATAGCTTTTTCCATATTAAATCATAAGAATATCACGGATTTCTTCCTCCGTAATAGAAGATAACTTCTCTTCTCCTGGCTCGATAATTTCAGCGATTAAATTTTTCTTACTCTCTTGTAACTCGTGCATTTTTTCTTCAATTGTTCCATGTGCTACTAACTTAATCACTTGCACTGTATTTTTTTGTCCCATTCGATACGCTCTATCCGCTGCTTGTTGTTCAACAGCTGGATTCCACCATAAATCATACAATATAACCGTATCTGCACCTGTTAAATTCAAACCGGTACCACCAGCTTTTAACGAGATAAGAAATAAATCCCCTTCTCCTTCGTTAAAACGATTGCATAGCTCTACACGTTCTTGCGCTGGTGTACTCCCGTCTAAATAAAAGTATGGAACTGCTTGACGGTTTAATTCTCGTCCGATTATTAAAAGCATCTTCGTAAATTGAGAAAAAATTAAAATTCGCTTCCCTGTACTTCTACATTCCTCTAAAATCTCTAAAAGTTGTTCAAATTTGGCTGAACTGCCTTTATAATCATCAACAAACAAAGCAGGATGACAACAAATTTGCCGTAGTCTCGTTAAACCAGCTAAAACCCGAATTTTATTTTTACGTAACGTATCTTTATCCAAATGTTTTAACGTTTCTTCTCTTAACTTTGCTAAATAAGCTGCGTAAAGCCTCTTTTGATCTGGTAAAAGTTCTGATGATTGTAAGTGCTCAATTTTTTCTGGTAGCTCCTGTAATACATCTTCCTTTAACCTTCTTAACACGAAAGGTTTTACCCGCTTCGCAATATCTTCACGTCTTAAATCACCGAACTCTTTTCTTCCTGGTAATAATTCTGGGAAGACGACGTGGAGGATAGACCATAGCTCTTCTAATGAATTTTCTACAGGCGTTCCTGTTAGTCCAAAACGGTACTCCGCCTGAACTGTTTTTACTGCTCTTGCAGTTTGCGTCGTATGATTTTTAAATGCTTGTGCTTCATCAAGAAATAGCGTATGAAATGGCATTGCATATAATCTTATATCTCTTCTTAGTAAAGGATAGGACGTAATTACTACATCAAATTTCGTTACATCTTTTAAAACTTTTCGGCGCTCTTCTTGATTTCCATCTGCAATAACAGCTCTAATATGTGGAGCGAATTTTTTTAACTCGCTAAGCCAGTTGTAAACAAGGGAAGACGGAGAAACAACTAATATAGGCAGTTTCTTCTCTCGAATTTCCGGCAAAACAGAGTCTATAAAAGCAATACTTTGCAACGTTTTCCCAAGTCCCATATCATCAGCTAAAATGCCACCAAAACGATAATAGGCAAGTGTTTTCATCCACTGGAATCCGTATATTTGATACTCTCTCATTATCGCATCTAAGCCACTTGGCACCGTAAACTTCAGCTTTTTAGGGTTTTGAATGTTCTCTACCAATTCTTGAACAGACTCATCTAAACTTAATACGTTTCCTTCTTGCAATGAATTCATCCATTTCACACTACGAATAAGAGGGACATCTATTTCTTCGCCCTTTAAAAATTCTTTTCGAATACTAGATTCTTTTATAAACTGATTAATGTCATTAAACTCTTTACTCTCAAGTGATAGTAAAGCACCACTTGCTAAACGATAATATTTGCGCTTCTCCTCAAGAGCGACTAATACCCCTTTAATTTCTGCCTCTGGAATACCTTTTATATCAAAGCGGAATGATAACCAATCAATTCTCTCTTTCCTTCTAACTCTTATAAGAGGAGCTGTATCTCCTTTATGAATCCGTAATTTGATTGCTGTCGTCGCATAAATATCAACTAAACCTTTTAACGTTGGAACAACGTAATATAAAAAGTTATACTCAGCTTCTTCATTATGCATAAAATAACCGCCTTCTGTCTTTGCAAAGGCACTTTCACTCATAATGTCTAAAATCTCTTTTTCCTTTTTCTCATCACGATTAAAAACAGATGGCTGTCCATCCTCTTCTAACGGATTAATCACGACGTTTCCATAATGAAATTCGAGACCTGCTAACAAGCGATTTTTCACTCGATCTAAATATAATTTTGCTTTTAGCGAAGGCGTTTCAACACGATTTGATATTACTTCATCAATTCGCACAGTACCAAGCTTCATTAATCCTGGTACAACTTTTGCTACAAAGTGTTCCATCTTATCTGCTGGAATATACAACTGGTTACTACTAGAACGATTCATCATTTTTTGTAATTCGATAAGCCGCTTACAATCCTCAGCATTCAACTGATGCAGTTTCCCTCCAAATAGAGCATAACTATACGTATCCATTACTTCTACTTGTTGTAAGCCGTCAATATAAAGTGTAAACCCACCGTTACTCCCTTTATTAAACTCAAAATGTAAAGGCAGTAGTCCTTTTGAAATTTGTAAACCGTGAAAAGATTGTCCATCTTGATTAAGCCTCACACACTCAGTTTTAGAAAGTAAAGAAAGCATATCCATCCACGAAGCTGGCGGTATTAAAATCATGCTATCATCTTGTTTTGCGTGTACTTCTAGTGTATCTTCATACATTTTTTCATTATGATACATTTTAATAAGTTGCTGAATAATCGCATCCGTTTCTTGCTTGAAGCTATGTACATCTGGTGTGTATGTAAATTCATTGGAACAATTAAAAGCCTCTCTTTTCTCCACTTTAGAAAGAAATTCTCTAATATGATTTACGAAATACGTTTTGGCGATTTTCAACTGAACCCCAAGAAGTGCCCCACCATTTTTCGTAACTACTGGTGTACAATTAAACTCAATATCAAGTATTTCACGTGTATCAAAACGGTGTTGTTTACTTTTTGGCCTCAGTGGTTGTTCTGCAAACAACTGAAACATCCCGCTTGTTAATTGTTCATTTCCGCTCATGTTTCCGCTACTAATAGGCAGCATTCCACCGGTTTGCTGATTATAATTTATTTGTATCAATACTGCCGCAACATGTTGACAGTACGTTTGAAAAGACGCTAATGAAGGACAACTACATTTCGCAACAACATCACCTTTTTTAGCTTTTTCTACTGTAACATGAAAATCTTCGTTCCCTTTTACCGTCGCCTCGCAAATTTCTTTATTTTCATCATAATGATTTATTATTACTTTATTTGATTTATAATAAGCTTCGCCTCTTTTATATGAGGTCTCTCCGCATACTTCTTTAATAATCGATTTATTTAATGTAAAACCCATTGTTTTGACACTTCCTTAATTTAAAACCAGTTTCTCTTAACTAACATTTTACATGCTCTACGAGAAAATATAAAATGTAGATTTAATAAAAAAAGATGCTCATTTATAAGCACCTTTTTTCACTCTATCTCCATCAACCGTTTCGCCTCAAAATACAACACTTGAATAAACTTTTTCGTATTAATTCGCGTATGTCCAGAAGTTGCTACTTCTTCCTTTGTCATTTCTGTCATTCGTTTTCTAACTACAGTGAAATCAAAAAATTTCGGAGCATAGCTTTCAAATTTCGGATTTGAAAAGTCTGTTAATCCAAGGGAAGCTAAGTGATTTAAAGATTGATAAATCGCTCTACGTACTCTTTGTTCAGATGCTTTTCTCTCCTTATCTATATGTGTATCTGAAGCTATATTCTCTAATTTCCTTATAGTTATATGGTGAAAAATATCTTTTAACGCAGGAAATCCAAATTCAAATGTTTGTGCTTTTTCTTGTCCATATAAATATTCCAGCATACTAAGTAAATCTTTACTTCCATTCTCTCCCGCAATACCGAGTTCTGATAATAAATAGCGTCCTGAATCTGCTATTCTTTTTCCTTCTTGCATTGGCTCATTTCGAACTTGCGGCTGTTCCCACTTAAAAACGTTATTCAATGATTTTTGAATATCATGTATAGAGCGCTCTAAACGAATACGTTCCATTACTTTACGTACAACAGATATAACCTCAATTTTATTCAATGGTTTTGTAATATAATATTCAACACCAAGTGTATACGCCTCACCAATAAGCTGTTTCGATTCCACTTGAGAGATCATAATGATTTTCCCTGAAAAAGAGGATGCAATATGGCGAACTGTTTCAATCCCATCTCGCATGGGCATTAATAAATCAATAAATAAAATATCTACTTTTTTAAAATTTAGTTGATCTGCTTCAATAAAAGCTCCGTCTTCCGATTCTCCAATTACTTCCCCAAGATCGCCATCTTCAATGATTTGTGAAAGCATGGATCGGAAAACTTCATCATCATCTACGATATAATAAAACAACTTTATTCCCCTTCCTGCTTTAAACTGCACTCCGGTAAACAAACGACAAACTTACACCCTTCACCAGTTTCCAGGTCTTCCAATCTTACTTCTCCTCCGAGCTCTGTTACCATTTCGTTTATGTAAGAAAGTCCAATTCCTGTTGATGGTGTTCCCGTTTGATCATACTTTGAAGTAAATCCTGGCTTAAATACTAGTTTTTTATATTTTTGCGCAATACCAGGCCCATCGTCAATTACTTCAAACAATATACGTTTATCAAGTTTATATAACTTAATAATGATAGCACCACTACCCTCAATTGCTTCAACCGCATTTGCAACTAAATTATTAAAAATTGATAAGACCGTATACACATGATATTCTGCATGCTCACCTTCAATATGTTTAGAAAAACGTATTTCTTTTTCCAACATTTCAGCGTACTTCTCATTTATTCTCACAATCATTTCCGCAAGCTCATGTCCTTCTACATACTCAGCTACATTTTTATCTAATAACAGTTTAGATAATCCCGCAAAAATCCTTTGATTATCCTTTTTTATTTCGTGCACTTCTCCCGCTATTTTCAATGCTGTTTTACTACTTGAATCATCGTTCGCTTGTAAATTCCGATATAATTGATACGCTTCTTGTGTAATTAACTCCGCATTTTGTAACGTTTTTTTCAAATGAACAGATTCCACATATAAGTTAGAAAGATGCATCAACATATTTTCATTTTCTTTTCGAACTTGTGATTCTTTTAATTTCGTTTCATATAAATTCATCATATTTAAAAAACCAAGCGCAAAGAAACTACGGAAAATAGCAATAATGATTAGCTTATTCACTTCAGAAATTGTTATCGTTGTACCAAGTACCAACATATGGTAAATCGCAAGTTCTGACATACTTGCGATAATTTCAATTGTAATCCCAAGGTAGCCAATTATAATTGGCTTCTGATGGAACTTATTCACCCTACAAAGCGAAAAAAGACTTCCATAAATAAAATAATAAAAGAACACAGGATAGCGCAAATAAAATGATTCTGTCATATAAAATGACCCTTGCAATACCCAGTCAAGACATACACGGAATAAGACTACAGATATTCCGACCAGAATACCTGCAACCGCCGCTGGTATTCTTCTTAAAAATAGTAATAAAAAGAAGAAAAGCGGTGTCCCAAAGCTAACGCGAAACGTATCGTTGAAAGGATGAAAATTTAGCTCTCCAGCAATTGGGACAACAATCATTAAAATAATTAAAAGAGATATATCTTTCTTCCATAATTGATTCCAATTCAAAGATGCCACTTCCTATGTATTTTTTCAAAAATGTAAACGGAAAGCCCGCTTATTATAATAAACGGGCTTTTTTTCTATATTCTAACCTTTTCTACCGCTTTTATTTGACGATACTCAGGCTTCCATATTGATTCTTTCACTGCAATTTTGATATCGTTATCACTTAAGTTCTCTCTAGCAACACCTTCTGCAACTGCAACTTTCGCTACTTCAATTGCAACCATTTCAGAGATATTACGTAACTCTTCCACTTCTGGTAAGATAGGTGCACCCGGCTGACTTGTATCTACCATACTTGCAACCGCTTCTGCTGCCGCCGCAAACATACCGTCTGTCATTACGCTTGCACGCACAACAATTGTACCAAGACCTAGCCCTGGGAAAATAAGTGCGTTATTTGATTGCCCGATAACATACGTTACACCATTGTATGTAACTGGATCAAACGGACTTCCTGTTGCAACTAACGCTCTTCCTTCTGTCCACTCGATTAAATCTACTGGTTTCGCTTCAGCAAGTGGCGTTGGATTCGACATTGGTAAAATAATTGGTCTTTCTACATGAGAAGCCATTTCTTTAATAATCTCTTCTTTGAATGCACCAGCAACAGTTGATGTACCGATTAAAATTGTCGGTTTTACATGTTTCACAACTTCAGCAAGTCCGATAGCATCACTTTGTTTCCAATCCTTCACTTCAGCTTCTTTTCTTGCATATGGAGCTTGGAAATCAAGAAGATCTTCCATATTATCTGTAATTAACCCGTTACGGTCAATACACCAGAAACGCTCATGTGCTTCTTGCTCTGATAATCCTACGCGAACCAGCGCATCTCTCACTTGATCTGCGATACCGATTCCAGCTGTACCCGCACCAAACACAACTACTCGGTGTTCATTTAAAGGTACACCAGAAGCTTTCACTGCCGATAATACTGCAGCAAGTGAAACTGCACCTGTACCTTGAATGTCATCATTAAACGTACATACATCATGACGGTATTTGTCTAAAATTTTTCGTGCATTACGAGAACTGAAATCCTCCCAATGTAAAAGTGCTTTCGGGAACTTATTGCCTACAGCTTGTACAAATGTATCAATAAATTCATCATAAGCTTCACCAGTTACACGTGGATGGCGATTTCCAATATAAAACGGATTGTTTAATAGATCCTCACGGTTTGTACCTACATCTAAAATTACAGGTAACACGCGACTAGGATCGATTCCAACTGCAGCCGTATAAACAGCTAGCTTTCCAATCGCAATGTTAATACCACCAACACCCCAGTCACCAATTCCTAATATGCCTTCTCCATCTGTTACAACGACTAAGTCAATATTTTCAGCTGTTGCACCGATATTTGAGAACGCTTCTTCAATACCCGAAGGATCGTTAACTGATAAATAAATACCGCGTGGTTTACGATATTCATGGCTATATCTTTGAATTGCTACACCAACAGTAGGTGTATATACGATTGGTAACATTTCACGTAAATGCTCTGTTAAAATACGATAAAATAATACTTCATTTCGATCATGTAACGCTGTTAAGTATACATTCTTTAATAAATCATCCGGCTGAGAACAAAATTGCTCATACGCTCTACGCGCTTGTTCATCTAGCGTTAAAACTGCTGGTGGTAATAACCCTTTTAAACCTAATTCTTCTCTTTCTTCTTGCGTGAAAGCTACCCCTTTATTTAAAAGTGGTGTTGATAATACTTCTACTCCTCTTAATGTCGTTTCTAACGAACCATTAGAAGCCACTGTAAACTTACTCATAACATCCCTACCTCTATTCATATATAACATTTCTATATTGTAAACAAAAAAGAGGGGATTGTCCCCCTCTTCTTTTAATTTTTCTTTAAAAGAGTTGCTCCTGCAATCCCTGGGTGTGTCATTTCGAATGGATCTAGAATTAACTCTAATTCTGCTTGTGACAATACACCATTTTTTACACATAGTTCTCGAACGGATTGCCCTGTCGCAATTGCTTCTTTCGCAACGCGAGCTGCTGCTTCATAACCGATATGAGGGTTCACGGCTGTAATAATTCCTACACTCTTCTCAACGTACTCTTTTAAGCGATCTTCATTCGCTTCAATTCCTTTTAAGCAATTATCTGTAAAGGCACGGAAACCGTTATTCATAATGCTAATAGATTGAAGTAAGTTGAAAACAAGTACTGGTTCCATAACATTTAATTCTAATTGTCCTGCTTCTGAAGCAAGGCAAATTGTATGGTCGTTACCAATTACTTGGAACGCAATTTGATTAATTACTTCTGGCATAACAGGGTTTACTTTCCCTGGCATAATAGATGAACCTGGTTGACGAGCTGGTAGCATAATTTCCGCTAATCCAACGCGTGGACCTGATGCCATTAGAC
The DNA here is from genome assembly GCF_036963225.1 of Bacillus sp. JJ783. Taxonomy (NCBI): domain Bacteria; kingdom Bacillati; phylum Bacillota; class Bacilli; order Caryophanales; family Bacillaceae; genus Bacillus; species Bacillus sp. JJ783. Next base: position 20,152 of record NZ_JBALMG010000074.1, read on the forward strand.
GAAGGTCGTTCGCAATTTTAGACATGTTCATCATACATACTTTAAGTGCTGCAGATACTTCAGTGTACGCATCCGTATTTTGAGTTGCATCTACTAAATCTTCTGCACCAACAAGTGGTAGTTCGCTAATTGTAGCTAAATGTTTTACAACTGCTTCAATATATTCTGGATCCGCATTTAAGCCTGTACCAACTGCAGTTGCTCCCATATTTACTTCATATAGATGTTGGCGTGATTGCTTGATACGTTTCATATCACGTTCAAGTACGCGAGAGTATGCTTTAAATTCTTGTCCAAGACGAATTGGCACAGCATCTTGTAAATGTGTACGACCCATTTTAATAACATGATCGAACTGTTCTGCTTTTAATTCAAATACATCATGCATATAACCCATCGTTTGTAATAAGCCTTCTAATGCATTTAATGTTGCAATATGAATCGCTGTTGGGAATGCATCATTTGTTGATTGTGCCATATTTACATGACTGTTCGGACTAATATAATCATAGTCTCCCTTTTCCATTCCTAATAATTCAAGGGCACGATTGGCAATGACTTCATTTGCGTTCATATTCATTGAAGTTCCTGCACCGCCTTGAATTGGATCAACGATGAAATGATCATGCCATTTCCCCTCAAGGATTTCTTGTGATGCTTCTGCGATAGCACCACCCTTTTTCAATTCCAATCTTCCTACATCTGCATTAGCAAGTGCTGCCGCTTTTTTTACAATTGCTAACGCTTTAATTAAACCTTCATGGACTTTGTATCCTGTAATTGGGAAATTCTCTACTGCACGCATTGTTTGTACACCGTAGTACGCATAATTTGGCACTTCTTTTTCACCTAAAAAATCTTTTTCAATTCGCACTCCATTTTTAACTTCAGTTAATGTTGCCATGACTTTTCACTCCTTAACGATTTCTTATGCTGCTTTTGTTTGTTTGACTGTTTCTACATATTGTTTTGCTTTCTCATCATCGAATTCGCCTTCCCACTTCGACATAACAATGGCAGCTAATGCATTTCCTAATACATTGACAGCTGAGCGAATCATATCTAAAATACGGTCAATTCCCGCAATTAATGCGATACCTTCTAGCGGTAAGCCCATTGATCCTAACGTCGCTAATACAACAACGAATGATGCCCCCGGAACTCCCGCCATACCTTTGGATGTTAACATGAGAACGAATAATAACGTTATTTGCTCTGTCAGTGACATGTGTATACCGTACATTTGTGCAACAAACAATGCCGCTAACGCTTGATAAATAGCTGACCCAGTCAAGTTAAATGTATAACCTGTCGGAATTACGAAAGAGGCAACTGCCTTTGGACAACCGAACTCTTCCATCTTTCTCATTATATTAGGTAAAACAGCTTCTGAACTTGCTGTCGTAAATGAAAGAATAAGTTCTTCTTTTAAAATTTTCATTAATGTAAAAATGTTTACTCCAACCATTCGCGCATTAATACCTAATACAATCACAACGAATAGTATAACAGTTACGTATACAGCTAGCACTAGTTTTCCTAAAGGAAGTAGTGTCACTACACCAAATTTTGCAACCGTAACAGCAATTAATGCGAATACACCAAATGGTGCAAATTTCATAACTTGATTTGTGACCCAAAACATCGCTTCGAGCACACCTTCAAAAAAGTTAAAGACAGGCTTTCCTTTTTCTCCGATTGCCGCAACTCCTAAACCGAATAGTACTGAGAAGAATATAATCGGTAATAAGTCACCTTGTGCGATAGATTCAAATACGTTTTTCGGTACAATATGAACAATCGTTTCAGCAAAACCTTTCTTCTCTGTTGCATCTGCTGTTTGTTTATAAGAAGAAATATCACTTTGCTGCAAACTATTCATATCAACGCCAGTACCTGGTTGGAATATATTCGCCGCAAGTAATCCCATTAAAATAGCAATCGTCGTAATGATCTCGAAATAAAGAATTGTCTTACCGCCCAGTTTCCCAAGCTTTTTCATATCTCCTACACCAGCTACCGCAACAATTAATGCTGAAATAACAATCGGTACTACAATCATCTTAATTAAATGAATAAATATATCCCCAACTGGTGTGATATAAGAAATCGCCGTTTTATTGCCATAAAAGATTGCCCCTACTACAATCCCTAAAACAAGTGCGACAAAAATTTGTGTTGCCAATCCGAATTTTTTCATTTATGTTCATCCCCTTTATGCGAACGCTTTCATTTCGTATTTATAAAAGCTTACTCACACATCATATAGGCGAACCTACAAAATCATACAAAAACCTACAAGTTCGTCACAAAAAATTCGAATTTTTTTCTTATAATATTCATTGACACTTTTTATAAAAAAGAAATAAAATAACCTTGATAAAACATCAGATTATTTCGTATAATCTAAAAGATATACGTATTCAAAATAAATGGAGATGAAAAGGAGTGGATGTTATGAAAAATCACGCGAAGAAGTTCATCATATCTATTTCTTTTCTATTTCATTTTCTTACGAAGGAACAAAGGCATTCGCCTTTGTTCCTTTTTTATTGCAATCTATATAGGGGGAATTGTTATGAAGCCATATAAACGTGTCTTAATTAAATTAAGCGGCGGAGCACTTGCCGATCAATCGGGAAATAGCTTTAACTCCAAACGATTAGAACATATTGCAAATGAAATTTTATCGATTGTTGATTTAGGTATCGAGGTCTCCATCGTCATTGGCGGCGGTAACATTTTTAGAGGCCATCTAGCTGAGGAATGGGGCATTGACCGTGTAGAAGCTGATAATATTGGTACTTTAGGTACAATAATTAACAGCTTAATGCTACGCGGCGTTTTAACAAGTAAAACAAATAAAGAAGTACGCGTTATGACATCCATCCCGTTTAATGCTGTAGCCGAACCTTATATTCGCCTCAGAGCAGTGCATCATTTAGATAACGGTTATGTTGTCATTTTCGGTGGTGGTAACGGGCAACCATTCGTTACAACAGATTATCCAAGTGTACAAAGAGCCATTGAAATGAATAGTGACGCCATTTTAGTCGCAAAACAAGGGGTAGACGGTGTCTTTACAAGTGATCCAAAATATGATAAATCAGCGAAAATGTATAAAAAACTGAACTATAACGATATTGTTAGACAGAACATACAAGTAATGGACCAAGCTGCTTTATTACTTGCTCGGGACTACAATTTGCCGGCACATGTATTTAACTTTGATGAGCCTGGAGTGATGAAGAAAATATGTTTAGGAGAACATGTGGGAACGTTGATTAATGATGATGTTTCGATGCTTGTGCATGAATAATAATTATTTTCAACACAAAGGGAGCTTTTACAGATCATCTTCTTTAGTGAAGTGCTTTAAGTGACCATAATGTTGATAGAACAAACTTAAATAAAGTGAAACTTTAATCAGTGGAGGTTTTGTCCATCCCCACTGATTATTAGCCTTCTCCAATCGGGATTTTACGAGCATTTGCCACCTAACTTCTTTACTTTAGCCGAATTTTGAGGTGGGAATCTTACCGCTCGTTAATGCAGGATAAATAGTCCCCTACTTTGTATAACAAGGGGACTTAAGTTTTTATCGTAAACTTATCAGGGCCATTTATAATTTTAGAATTTCTTTATGAGAGCTCTTCTGAATCCCACACTTCAATACATTCAAAACCTTTTAATTCACTCTCTAAAATTGCATTTTTAAATTGATCTGATACTAAAAGATAGTTAGGATGCACCTTCCCATTTATATTCAATTTAAAAACTGGTTCGTCCTGAACAACATAAGAAATAAATACAAATTTTTTACATCCTATTATTAAACCTGAACTTAACTTATCAAAGATTGTTTTATTAGTATCAAGTGCTTCCAACACCTTTAAAACATGCATAGCATAGTATTGTTTGTGTGTTTGTTTATGAATTAATGGTAAAAATTCAATATTATCTCCTACTATAGGTTCTAAAACATCCTTGGCTTTTTCGCTAATTATTTGTACACCAGACTTTCCCCAAAACATAGGAGAATCACTTGACTTTCCTTCATCTGTTACCTCAATAAACTTAGACATCCATGAATCTGACAAACTCACCATAGAATTAAAACTAGTTTTAAAATATTTTTTATCCTCTTCATAGTTCAATAATTGAAAGGTTTCATAATCATCAGTCGAGCTTTTTAATTGCCAAATTTTCATGCCTTTTTACTCCTTTAGAATTTAACTAGTAAGCATCTAAGATTATTTAAGTTAATTTCCGTCCAATAACTTTTCTCTTATATTAGGCAAGGCAGCAACTGAATCTGCTTAAGTACCCACCAAAGCGTTTAACTTCACTTAACACTCTGTATACTTCTATAACATACTCTGGACTATGCTTACCTATATTTAGCGTTTCAGTAGTCACATAATCGTTCATTTTACATAGGTACTTTTCAGATGAGTGAATACTACATAAATTCCTTATGTTAATTTTCATCCATGTATTAGAGAAGTGTTATTTTTAATGCTTCCTCAAGCATTGTTTTAAAATCATCATACGTGTTCATCACTGTACCAGACGGTTTATCCAGTTCATGATAAGTACCTTCAGATAAATTTTTACAGAACCATGCAATATTTGAATCTCCAAAGAAAAGATACTCTTTTTGAAATTCATTTTCATACCAAATCTCATTCGTTTCTATGAATCCACAAATTTGTTCACCCTTTTCTGTTTCTAGTAAAAAAGAATCAACTCCGTAAAGGACCAATCCATCAAAATCCAAACTATTTACAGTTTTAAGAAACTCTACGTATTCACTTGGTAAATCAACATTTAATTTTTCTTTTGCATGTTCTCTTAATCTCTGAACTTCAGTATCCGTTGCAGGTGTATTCAGCTTATAATTAACACTTTCCAGTATATCTTTGATTTCTAAAATTAGATCTTTCCACATACAAAAACCTCTTTCTAAATTTATTTATTCCCCTTTAGGATAGATGTTGTGTTTTGGGATAGGCCAACTTATGTCTACACTGTCACCTGGTTGTAATCCTTTGGTTAGCGTACGTTGTGTATTAGTTATAACCTTATGATATGGATGATTTTGTATCAAAGTTAAATTTTCAAATGTATTTGTTCCACCATCATCTAAGGGAAGATCATGATGCACTTGCCATCCTATTGGAGGTTTTCCTCTTTTCATTAATTCGATATCTGCATCTGCTATACCAGCATTCTTGAGTTCAATAATCTTATCAGGGTCATTAACTAAGGTTTTAAGAAACTCTTTTCTCACACTTCTATCAAATTCCCTCCGAAGTTGTGCAGCTTCTTCTCTAGTTCTCTTAGAATAAGTAATATCCTCAACTTTGACATCTTTTAAATGTACATCTTCTCCCTTTACCGTAGGTTGTCACATTAGCGAAATGTATTTTGTAGTTCATTATCCATTCTTTCAAAATCCTTAGCTGCTAAATGAATATTATCAATCGCTTGTTGAAAGGCCCCACAAAATTGTCTAGTCAAATCTAGCATTTGTTGATTCGTTTTTTGCGCCTGGGCATTAACAGATAGTGTAGTACGGCTCGCCTTTGTTATAGAACGATTTGTCGCACTTTGGATTGTATCCGAGGCATTTCTCATTTGAGTGGCGATTTGTGTAGCCGTTTGAAAATTACTTTGAAAGTTCCCCATCATTTAAACCCCTTCTAGTTTCAAAATCATTAATAAAATTATATCACGTTAATTGTTTTAATTTATTGAATGTTCCGGTTATAAAATTACAGTTTTTCTGATAATCCAATAGAGCCTCTAATTAAAGTCTGAATATTCTGTATTTTATTGATAAATATCTCCCTCCCTCTTAACTACAATATTATTTTGTTATTCTAGTAATAAATATCAATCGCTATATATATAAGATGGGGAGGATTTTATGGATGTTCAATTAGAGAATGATCAAATAATGGAATTATTAAATGACTGGTACCAAACCATGTTAAAGCAACAACTACATAAAGCAAAAGAATTAAAAATGCAAATAGATAGTAAAATGAAAAATGTAGAAGATGATCAAAATTTATCTTTATACTACTCCCTACTAGAATTTCGATACGAAGCTCTTATGGATTGGGTAAGCATTAATCAGAATAGCTTTGATAAAATGAACGCATTCACAACTCCTGCAGATGACTTCTTAGCTTATTATTACCATTTCTTCAAAGGTTTTCATTTTACTTTAACCGCAAATTATACTGACGCATTTGAACACTTTGAAAAAGCAAAAGAACTCCTAAAGTATATCCCAGAGCCAGCGGAACACGCTGAGTTTAATTATAGAATGGGGTATTTTTATTATCAAAGCTACAAACAAGTTTTAGCCTTAGATTATATTAAAGCTGCGAAAGAAGAATTTTCGAAGCATGAAGGTTATGAGATAAACGTAGCATTATGTGATAATTTTATAGGGTTATGTTGTATTGACTTGAAACATTATGAATTAGCTGAAGAAAGTTTAAATAATGCGCTAAACACATTCCAAAAGCATAATCATATAAAATCTATTCTTATGGTAAGACATAACTTAGCTTGGTTGTATTCAAATCAAAATTTATCAAAACTTGCAATCCGACATATATCTGAAATAACAAGAAATCACCCTTCACACTACAAAGCATTTTATTTGGAAGCACTCGAATACTATAAATTAGATAATAATAACTATGCAGCTCAATTAATTGAAAAGGGCCTAAAAGTAAGTGATGAGATAAAAAACAAAGAATTTCAACATCGATTTATGATACTAAAAGCACTAAATGCTAAAGTTCCTGCACTAACTTTAGAAAAATTCATATCTGAAGGAATTACATACTTTGAAAAAGAAAAATTATGGGAATGCGTTAAAGAATACGCTGATATTTTAGCTTTAAAATTTTACGCAGAGAAAAATCACGTTAAAGCAAGTCAATATTTTTATATTAGTAATACAGCTCAACAAAAAGAATCTGAAAAAGGAGCGTTAAAATAATGAAGAAATTTTATCTAGCTGTTATTGGTATGTCACTTATTAGTATCTTAGCACTTGGCGTTAATGATTCATTTAAAAATCAAGCTGTGAATATAGGTGAAGGCGGAGGAGCACCCGCTAGACCAGATTATTTTTTAACTACCAATAATGAATTATAAAACAAAAAAGAACCTTCTGTTTTTTGAAGGTTCTTTCTTACTTCTCTACTTGTTAAATAAACAATACAGCTTCCTATTTACTATATTCACATGCTTCTTTGCACACACTATATTTTAAATTTCAGGTATTTCAGTTAAGTTATCACAAATAAAAATCAACCAATCCCGCCACTTTCTCCTTACAACGCTCCCAAAAAGATAACTTCTCAAAAAACTCTTTCGTCATTTCTTTCGAATCATGAAAATCTTGTGTTAACGCCTCATTCACTTCCGATACGATAGATCCACCATGAATATACAAATTCATCTCATCATTTATGTAGAAGCTACGAGCAGTTATGTTCGTTGTACCGATAACAGTTAATTCATTATCAATCAGCATTAACTTTCCATGAAACATCCCTTTTTTATAGCCATACACAGCAATCCCGTTTTTAACAGCTTCACGTATATAAGGATATGCTGCCTCTTTAATAAGAGGAATATCCGGTTTATATGACCAAAGTATTTTTACTGTAACACCACGCTTTTGCGCTCCAATTAAAGCATTCATTAATACTTTATTTTTCGCTATAAAATAAGGCGTTGTAATTACAATCGAATGCTTCGCTTGTTTTATTAACGCTATATATTTTTGAGCAACATAATGCCCGTTATAACTTGTCATAGTATGTAGCGTATTTCCTTTGCTAGCCTTATTCGTACTCCTTTTTATATCTTCTTTCGCATCTCGTTTCCAATCTAAGGAAAACTGCTCTTCTAAATCTTTCGCTCCTTCTCCTCTTATCCGTACATGATAATCACGCCAATATCCAAAGCGCTTATCTTCCCCTAAATATTCATCTCCCATATTAAATCCACCCGTATAGCCAATCTCTCCATCAATCGTCGTAATACGGCGATGATTACGATGATGAAGGGAATAAAATCCGAATGGTAATTCAGGTTTTCTACTATATGTAAAATGTACACCACTTTCCCGCAATTCATTTTTCATCTTTCTTTCAAAAGATAAATCATTAATTAAATCCACCGATAAGTATACGTTTACTCCTTCTTTCGCCTTCTCTTTTAATAAGTTTAAAAAAGTATGGCTACTTTTATCATCCGACAAAATGAAAAAGTAAGTGTAAATGGAACTTTTCGCTTCCCTTATATCAGTAAACAACTGTTTATAAAACGACTTCCCTTCTACATATAATTGAAAGTCACTATAATGAGGTGCATACTCTGTCGGCATATTTTTCACAGCTTCCATTTTCCTGCCTAAAGTAACATCGATATGCATCCAAATTAAAATAAAAACGAAAATAGCAATAATAATAGAAGTAACTCGCAATATTTTTTTAATCATTTTGATTTCCTTCCGCTCATATTACTTACTATTTCGTAGTGTTTCATTAATTTTTTTTTTCATACGAAATGTCTTTCTTACTTTTTATGGGCTGTTAAAAAGTTAAAGGAGAGAAGCATATGAAAAGAGGAAAAACTCCTATTATTTTTATCCCAGGTCTTTTCGGTTCAATGAGTAATATTATTATTCCTGGTACCGGTAATTGGAACTTTGGGCTTTCTGCGTTTGTTTATGAGCCATTCATCATGATGTTAGAAAGTATCGGATATAAACGAAATCAAAACTTGTTTATCTGTTTTTATGACTGGCGTCAGCGTATTGTTTTTTCTACTCAAAAATACTTATTAAAAACGATTGCTTATGTTAAAGAATTTACAGGTTGCGATAAACTAAATTTAGTTTGTCATAGTTTGGGCGGACTTCTTGCACGTTCTTACGTTCAAAGTGAAGAATATGAAAATGATGTGGAGCAGCTTATTATACTCTGTACACCAAGCGCTGGATCTCCTCCCAATTATAGTTATTGGACTGGAGGTAGTCTCCCTGTCCATGCCTCTTCTAAAATAAATATCGTTCATTCCTATATGGAACAGTACGTACACTACTTAAGTACCTTGTATAAAATGAATCCAGTCGAAGCGATCCACCTTTACTTTCCAGGATTACAAGATGTTATTCCTTATAAAGATTACGGAAATTATTTATTTATAAGATCCGGCTCTTCTATTACATTTCTTCCTTATAGTAAGATGCAAACGAAAAACCCCTTCCTCGATACATTAAATGAAAATAGATTTGTTATAGAGAAAAGAAATATTGAAACTACACTCATTGCAGGAGATGGAGTGGAAACAATTCAATATTTACAAGTCGTCCCTTCACATTCAAAACTGGAATGGGCAGATGGAAACGTCGTCGGTGATATACTAACAAAACATGGTGATGGTAACGCTGTTGTGCATAGCGTTTTTCTTTTAGTTGGCAATAAATATGTTGTGTGTGCTTCACATAATGAAGTGCTCTACAAAAGCATTCCTATATTACAAAAGATACTCTAAATTACGAACAAAAAAGGCGTGGCATTACGCCACACCTTTTCTCATTAAACAAAATTTCTCGCATCATTATTTCTTCCAAACTTATAAATAGCAATTAAGAAGAATGCTATCGCGAAAGCGAATAAAATTAAAATGTTTAAATCCAACTCAGAAAACGGAATTCCTTGCTGTAATTTTGAAATTGTGTCTAGTAACCAACGCTGCGGAAGAAAATCAGCTACCTTTTGTACCGCTTTCGGCATAATATCATATGGAAAATAACATCCAGCAAGCAAACATGTTGGTACGATAACTATATTTTGCATTGCATTTGAAGCAGTTGAACTTTTCGAAAAAGACACAATGACTAATGACAAACCAATTGCTATTAAAGCAAATAGCATGAGTACACCAATCATCACTATGAAAGGCATATTTATATTTGTGTGAAAAACATTCGTCATAAATAATACTGCAATGACAATTTGTACTGTTAATATCATCATATTTACTGCAACATTAGATAATATAAATTTCTTCCCATCTATCGGCGTTGATAATAATCTAAAGTACGTTCTATTCTCTTTTTCTTTTAAGATAAATCCTGATAAGTTCACTGCTGAAAATAGCATAAACATGATCAGGTAACCCATAGTTTGATTTGTCATATCCTTATTTTTCGAAGTATCTTCAAGTGTCTCAGCCTTTACTTTAAATGAACTTTTTTGATACCCTGCATACATATTATCAAACGTACTTTGATCCGTCCCTGCCACTTTACTAATTGCGGCAATATTATCAACATAGTTATATAAATATGATTTTATAAACCCCGTTACTTGATCGCCTTTAATCGATGAAATTTCAATGTGACTTGGCTGTCCTTCTCGAACACTTTCCGAAAAGCCCGACTGTAGTGTAATAACACCATCAAGTTTTTTGGAAGTGAGTTTATCTTCTACTTCAGACTCCTTCACTTTACTTACATTTACATGATTTAATCCTTCTAAAAATTTTACTGTATCATTTGCTATTGGCTGATTTTCTTTATTTATAACCCCGATGTTTAACGTTCCTTGCCCTACATTTCCGTATATCGAAAAGGAGATGAGTGTTCCTATTATCGGCAAGCTAATAATAATTAATAAACCTTTTTTATTTTTCAGAAGTACAGATAACGTTTTTTGTATGAGCCATAAAATGTCTTTCATACTATAGCCCCTCCCGTCTACGTAATGCAATAATCGCAATTAATAAAAAGAGTGCTGAAATTCCGAGGTTTAAAGATATTACTGGCAGTGCTGCTCCAATATCATTTGCATAAATAATTTTCATAATGGCTGTATTCACCCACGTTAATGGTGATAAATTCGTAACGACATTTTCTTCCACTATGAAATATGCACCACCAAAAATAGAAGCTAATTGCACAACTACCATAATAATTGCTCTAGATGATTCACCTGTTTTTGTAATATATCCGATCCCTAAGCCGAAGCTAATTGCTAGAAAGACTTCTGTTAGTAAAATAATAAATATGATTCCAAGATGGTCGCCCCAATTCGCTTGAAAAACAAATTTACTAAATAAAACGACAAGTAGTAAACAAAGTGCATTCGCTACAAGACTACCTAGCACTTTCCCAATGAAAATTTCAGCTTTACTTATAGGTGCCGCAATGAGACGATCTCCTGTTTTACGTATTCGTTCTCCTCGAATTAAAAAACTCGCTCCCATCGCAGCATACAGTGCTATCATCGTTGTCATTACAACCGCATAGTAATCCATAGAACCTGGTTTTTTAGCAGCTTGTAAAGATGTTTCTTTAATATAATCATTATGATTTCCGTTTGAAATAACTGCGCTAACCTTACTCGGATCTACTTTTGCAACTTCGGCCGCTACGTTGTACTTATCAACAAATGTTGTAAGCATTCCTTCAACAATACTTCCCTCAATACTACTTCTGTCACTTCCGTAAAATTTCGCACCATCCTTATTTAACTCTACATAGGCAGCATATTTATTTTGCTTCACTTCTTCTTTCCCATCTATACCTCCGGAAATTTTCTTAAAGTGAATACCTGATTTATCGACTTCTTTCGTAAATGCTTCAAATGATTGAGAAAATGTGCTACTCGCTTCATCTTTATATAGCACTTGTATATCCTTAATCGATTGACTATCGCTATTAAATGCGTTACTTAACGCTGTTCCTAATACAAGCATAAGCACAATCGGAAATGCTAACATAAAAACTAAAGTTCTTACGTCCCTGAAATCTCTTTTAATGTGCATCACTGCAATATTAAAGATGTTCAATTGATGAACCTCCCTTTACCTTTTCTTCATTTACCTTTTATTTATCTCGTAAGTTTCTTCCAGTCAACGTAAGGAATACTGTTTCTAAATTCGGAGCCTGCTCCTCTAACGAGCGAATTTCAATGTCATGATTAATAAAGTGTTGAATAATTTTATTTAAATTATTCAATCCTGCATCAGAATTCACTTTAATTACGTTCTCTTCAATTTGAACAGCTTTCACACCATTTATCTCTTTTAATTTTTCTACGTCTAAATTTTCTACTGACTTCACTTCAATCCAAATATCTTTCGTATCGGTAATAATTGCTTTTAACTGTTCTTTCGTTCCTTCTGCAATCACTTTACCGTGATCTACAATTGCTATTTTCGTACAAATCTCCTCTACTTCTTCCATGTAGTGGCTCGTATAAATAATTGTGCTTCCCATTTCATTTAATTTTCGAACAGACTGGAGAATATAGTTTCTTGACTGCGGATCAATTCCAACTGTCGGCTCATCCATAATAATTAGCTTTGGTCTATGGGCAATTGCACAAGCTATATTCAATCTTCTTTTCATTCCGCCAGAAAAGTTTTTCGGATAACTTTTATGCTTATCGCTAAGCCCCACAAATTGAAGTGCTTCCTCTACTCTCGCTTTTAGTTCAGCGCCTCTTAATCCGTACAATCCGGCAAAGAATTTCACATTTTCATAGGCAGTTAGCTCTTCATAAATCGCAATATCTTGCGGAACAATACCGATGTTCATCTTCGCAAATCGATTATGTTTCTTTATATTTTTTCCTAGTATGCTGATTTCACCTTCATTACTTCTTAACAATCCAGCAATCATATTTATCGTTGTACTCTTACCAGCACCGTTCGATCCTAAAAATCCAAATATTTCTCCTTCTTTAATAGATAAAGACATATTATCTACCGCGATGAAATCACCAAATTTTTTCGTTAAATTTTTAATTTCCAATGTATTCATCATTTCACCCCTATTTCGGTTTCTCTGTTATTATCCCGCTATTTGCGGTCAGTAAGACTCCCACCTCAA
>NZ_JBALMG010000074.1:33117-45898 GCF_036963225.1 Bacillus sp. JJ783
GAGTCGGGCTGCCCGTAAATGCCCGATTGGTTCAACTAACAATCAGCGTGAAAAAACAAAACCCCCACTGATTGAAGTTTCACTTTATTATAAACAAAAAGAATGAACCTGCTCAGTGCAGAAGTTCATTCTTTTCACATGAGAATATTCACTTTTTTCATATGAGATGATTCATCCTCATCATGCCTTACTATATCGGCAACAACATTGTTACTGAAAAACCACTTGTACCATCTACAATAATTTTCCCGTTTACAGACGCTGTTCTCTCCTCCATCCCCATAATGCCGAGGCCTTTTTTAACAAGATCTGCACCTTTTCCATTATCCTTCACCTGTACTTTGATCATCTTATTAAGTACATGAATATCTATTGAAATGACTGTCGCATCAGCGTATTTCATCGTATTTGTTAACGCCTCTGTAACATTTTCACCGATAATCTTCCACTGAATTGGAGAAATCATATCTAAGTTCCCTTTATATATGAAAGGGATGTTCACATCATGCTTACCGGCAAATTCCTCAATGAATAATTTCATACGATGAATGCCAATTTGCTCTGTTGGTGGCTTCATATTTTTTAATGTAATACGAATGCTTTCAATTCCATCTTTTGAAATATGAATTGCATTTTGTAATAACTCCGCAGATTTTACTTTATCTATTTCCATCAATCTCTTCGCTGCTTCCATTTGAATAAGCGCACCCGTCATCGAGTGACCAATTTTATCATGAATTTCTTGTGATAACCGATTTCTCTCTTCTAACTTAAATGTGTATTCAGATTGTCTTATGTACTCTTTATTTTCATTTAAGCTTTTCGTCAGTCGCTGCATATCTTTTCGCATCTTATCATTTTGTGATTCAAGCTTTAATACACGCGATATATATCGGTCTGCCATAGTTAAAACGAGAAAAGAAAATGCAGCAATTAATCCATATGTCATTCGAATACTTTCATCTGTAATAGTAATTGGGAGCATCATAATAACAAAGCGTGGCCAATTCTTCTCTATATAATGGAATGTAATTTCGTATAAGTTCAACGGTAAAAACAAAATAAAAAACGGATGAACCTTCCATGTAAATAACATAACTACGCCAATTGACACGCAAATGAATATCTTTTTGTATGTATCTTTTCTTAATATAGAAATCATTACGTTTACAGAGAGGTATATAAGTAACGTAAATATAACCCATGATAAGTTTCCAACATTTGAGTGAATGTAACTAAACACAATATATATAAATACAATTAATTTACTTACAGTTAACCAAAATTCCATAACATTAATCTACTTTCCCTGTTAAGTAATAAATCGCAATTTGCGTGCGATGTTCTAGTCCAGTTTTCCCCAAAACTGATGTAATATAATTTGCAATCGTTCCTTCAGATATGAAAAGCTGCTTCGAAATTTCTTTATTTGAGAAACCTTTCGCAATTAATGCGATAATACTAAGCTCTCTTTCTGTAAAAAGACTCTTATCAATTTTAGATTCTTCCTCTTTACTTTCCATTAAATTAGACTTAATTTTATCAAGCACTACATCTTGCATGACAGTTTGGCCGTTATATACGCCTTTTATTGCATCACGAATACGCTCCGGATCATTATTTTTTAATAAATAACCTTTCGCCCCGTTCTTCACTGCGTCCAAAATATATTCATCATCATCGAACGTCGTTAAAATTAGTGGTTTCGTTTCCGTTTCTTCACAAATAAATTTCGTTGCCTCTACCCCGTTCATATTTGGCATGCGGACATCTAAAAGAGCGATATCAACGTCGTTCTTTTTACAATATTCCACTGCTTCTTTCCCATCATTTACTGTATCTACTACTTCGAACTCTTCATATGTATTTAAAATAATTTTCATGCCTTCTCTAATAAAAGAATTATCATCCGCTATTAATATTTTAATTTTCATGTTTGTTAGTATGGACCTTCCCCTACTAACATTCACATCCTTTCTTCACGTAACATTTCCCACTTGCTCATTATATACTTCTTTTTACCATTTTTTCACACCTTTTTTCATATAGCTTCCTTCCTAAAAATATATTATTCTTTTTTTACAACATGTGTAGGGTGACCTATCATTTCTTACGTCTATATAATAGAATGCGTCAAAAAGGAGGGAGAGACCCATTGAGGAAAAACAATTAATTGAAAAAGCACAGCAAGGAAGTGAGCATGCTTTTCGCATCCTTGTACAAACGTATCGTCATTATATTTTCCAAGTTATATTTTCTATTCTAAGACATGAAGAAGATGCTAAAGATGTTACACAAGAAGTATTCGTAAAAATTCACAGCTCTCTCCCTAATTATCAATTTCGCGGATTAAAAACGTGGATGGCACGTATTGCTACCAATCACGCTATTGATTATAAGAGGAAAAAAGCTAGAGAAAACGAAGAACTCTCCTTATGTAAAGAAACTGAAGAAAATATAAAATCCTCTCATAATATTGAGGCTTTATTATTGACGAAAGAGCAAAAATTACTCATTGCTCAAAAGCTAAGAGAACTACCCGAAAATTACCGTGACGTCGTTCTCGCACATTACTTAGAAGAAAAAAGCTATCAAGAAATTGCTTTACAGGAAAACATTGAAGTGAAAACAGTCGAAATGAAGCTGTATCGGGCAAGAAAGTGGATCAAAAAACATTGGAAGGAGGAAGAGTTTTTATGATGCATTACTCAAAAGAAGATTGGTGCAATTATACATTAGACATTATATCAGGTAATGAACGTGAATCTATGGAAGAGCATCTTTATGAATGTGATCATTGTTTAGCGATTTATATGGAAAGTATTGATGAACAAAATGAAAACCTTCCAATGATAAATGATGATTCATTTACAAACGAAGTTATGATGCAATTGAATTTTGAAACGTTACAATCTAATGAAACTATGAAATCAAACCAGCTAAAGCGCACGATCATTCATTACATAATTGCGACTGCGGCTACAATCATTTTTATGGTAAGTGGTTTATTCAATTATATTTTCACAGCGACATCAAATTTCGAGAAATCTTCAAAACACAATGAGACTTCCATCTCACAACAAATAGTAAACAAAGCAGTGGACACATCAAAAAAGGACGGAGGTTTAAAGCATGAATAAAAATCCCTTTTTAGCACTTGTATTAGGGCTAATTCCTGGGCTTGGACATTTATATTTAAAGAGATTCGGACGGTTTATTTTATATAGCGGCGGATCTTTATTACTATTTATTGCAACAGTAGGGTTTACCGTTCTTGGAAATCACCAAATTATTTTTCTCCCTTTATTTTTATTAGCAGTATTATGGGTGATAAATATAATAGACTTAATCATTACAATAATGAAGCAATCACAGAAACAGCAAACTGGAGAAAATCGAGAATCCGTTAAAGAAAGCGAACGATTTTATATCATTCTCCTATCAATCATTCCTGGACTTGGACATTTCCAATTAGGACTTATGCAACGTGGTCTTACATTTTTAGTAGCTTGTACAGGGATAGGAAGTATGATTATATTCGTTGCACTCTTAACATCTCAAGGAAGTTTCCTTATCTTCCTTATTACGTTACCTGTTTTATGGATTTATAATTTCTTCGACGTTGTTCAACAACTACAGAAAAAAGAACGTGGCGAGCAATTAGTTGATCGTACTATTTTTGAAGAATTTGAAGAGCACCGAGAACAAGGAAAGAAAAGTAAAACATTCGCTTCTATTTTAGCAATGTTCCCTGGAGCAGGACATATGTATTTAGGCTTACAACGCCGAGGCCTTCAGCTTATGGCAGCCTTTTTACTATCTATTTATTTACTTGATTTATTAAGACTCTCTGCGTTTTTATTTTTAGTACCAATTATTTGGTTTTATAGCTTTTTTGACACGTTACAGCAAACAGCAAAATACGGAAAAGAACGCGTAAATGACGAACCTATCATCGATTATTTTATAAATCATCAAAGATGGATCGGTATCGGATTAATTACACTCGGTGGTTATTATTTATTAGATCAAACACTCCTCCCTATTTTAGACAGGTATGTTTCTACTATATTTAATATTCATCTTACAGAGTTATATTATCGCTATTTCCAAACATCTATCGTTGCCCTCCTTTTAATTGGTGGCGGCTTTAAATTGTTACTTGGAAATAAAGAAAACAAAGGTGGTACAAAAGAATGAGAACATGGCGTGTTGGAACCATCTCAATGGGGATTTCCATTATTTTATTAGGTTGCTTTTTACTATTTTCAGTCGTAAAAGGAGTTCAAGCATTAGATACATTAACAGCCTGGTGGCCTGTTTTACTTATCATACTTGGCGCTGAAATTTTACTATACCTTCTATTTTCTAAGAAGGAACATTCATTTATTAAATATGATATTTTTAGTATTTTCTTTATCGGAGTTTTAGGAAGCGTTGGAATTGCTTTTTACTGTTTATTATCAACTGGATTACTAGAAGAAGTTCGTCATTCTATTAACACAACTAGGCAAACGAGTAATATTCCGGATGGACAACTTGATATACCTGAATCTATCAAAAAAATTGTAGTGGATGCGGGGCATCACCCTCTAACGATAGAGGGAAATAATACAAATCAAATTCATCTTCTTGGGACATATGAAATGACGACGAAAGCAAATGAAAAACTCAATTTAAAACGAGAGGATTTCCTTTCAGTTCAAACAGCTGGAGAAACGATGTATATAACTTTAAAATCATTACCGGTTCAGCATACGTTATTTAACTCCGCACCACAGGTGAAACAAACACTCGTTCTTCCGCAAAATAAAAATGTAGAGATTCGCGCTTCAAATAACGAACTATCTCTTTATCCAGGTCAATTACAAAATAATTGGTTTGTACAAGAAAGTTCAAATGTATCTGTTCATTTAGCAAAAGAAAGTGATGTATCTTTAATCGCCATAACAAACAAAAAAGAAACTCACGGAAACACACCTTGGGAACAAGTAGAAGATTTAACGAAAAAAGAAAATAATTCTTCAGAAGAAAATCCAGAATTAAATGCGCAAGAACATTGGTATAAAAACTCGATAAAAACAGGAAATGGGACGTACAAATTAAATATCGAGAAAGCTTATAATATAAATATGAGTATTATCGAAAAATAAGAAACCTTCCACAATTGTGGAAGGTTTCTCTCATATAATCGCTTTTATTCCTTCTAAAACTAATCCAATCATAAAGCCACAAACAGCCCCGTTCACACGAATCCACTGCAAATCTTTCCCGACATTATTTTCAATCATTTCGATTAATGTTTTATCATCTAACTTATCAAGGTTTTCTTGCACAAGCTTTCCAATTTTCGAATGATTTTTTTCAACAATAGTAACAACTTGTTTTTGTAACCAATCTTCTATTTTTTGAACAGTCAGTTCATCTTCTTTTATTTTATTCATTTGTGTTTGTAAGAATGGAACAACATATTTATCGGCAAATTCTTCATTCTTCACAAAGGTAACTGCCCTTTGTTGTACTTGCTCAAGCATCTCTTTTATTTTGTCAGTAGCATTCCAATTGGTAATCCATTTTTCTTTCCAATTCTCTAATTCCTGTAATAAAGATTCATTTTCTTTTACATTTATAATTTCTTGACGAATCTTCGCTAATATAAGTTGTCTTGTGCTATTATCAGCATCTTGCAAGCTGTTAATATTGCTAATAATAAACTTTTGCAAAATGCCTCCAATTTTATCTTCATCTACAATATTCATAAATGATTTCAAAGTAAACTGTAAAAATCCATCTACTTTTATGTTTTCCATCG
This sequence comes from Bacillus sp. JJ783, assembly GCF_036963225.1. NCBI lineage: Bacteria > Bacillati > Bacillota > Bacilli > Caryophanales > Bacillaceae > Bacillus > Bacillus sp. JJ783. The sequence goes on from NZ_JBALMG010000074.1 coordinate 38,930, forward strand.
CCTTCATTCCTAAGCTTCCTAGCTGATAACGTGCTTCATCTTGAGCTGTCCAATCTTTCACTTTTACTAATATGTAATCAAGTGTTTTTTCATCATATTCTTGCACAACTAATTGATCCACGAGAACTTGTAATATGTTGCTTGTGTTAATTGTATGCAAATACGTTTTTAATTCTTTTTCAATAATAACTGCTAATTTTTCCGTATCTATTTGAAGAATCGCTTTCTCAGCAATTGTTACAATTCCTTTTTTCACAGCGTCAGACTGTAACTCTTTCTCAGCAATTTCCAGTACCATTTGTGCTAGCTGCATTTCTTTTACTTTACTTGTAATACTTTCTTTCGTCAGCCATTCATTTTCTAACGTAGAAACGAGCCCCTTTGTTACCCGCTTACGATTTTTAGGTAATAATGCTGTATGCGGAATTGGGATTCCCAACGGATGACGGAATAAAGCTGTAACCGCAAACCAATCCGCAAGTCCACCAACTAACCCCGCTTCAAATCCCCCTTGAATAATCTCCCCAGCTACCGTTCCTTGAAAAGGGATCGAAGCCGCAAAACCTACGCCCATAACCCCAAGCGAAATACCCGCTATATATTTTGTCTGTAATGACATCGTATATACACATCCTCTTATTATGTAAAATAACGCTTTTTTATTATATTTAATCGATATGAATAATCCTTTATAACTATACTATAAAGAACTAATGTGAAAATAACAAAGATTTTTATGTACATGAAAAAATGAGGCTTTAAATCGCCTCATTCTTCCTTACTCTGCTTTCGTTAATTCCGAACCTTTTTTATAATAACCACTCATCACGTCTTCTGGAACCATACTACCGCCAGTTCCCCACACAATATGAGTACCATTCTTCACCTTTTCTGTTAACCTATATTTTTGTAAATACTCATTTTCAGCTTTACATACATTCAATGGCCCTACCATACCTGCTAACGCAGAAGGCTCTAAATAAACATTTTCAGTATCCGCCAGTTCTTTTAATAATCTATATAACTCTTCATCACTTACTGTGTAATTTCCACTCAAAAATGGTTCCATCGTTTTACCGACAAATCCAGAGGGTCTTCCTACCGCAAGTCCATCCGCATCTGTTACATTATCAATCCCGATATCTTGAACGGCAATTTTATCATGAAGTCCAGTCATTAAGCCGAGTAGCATACACGGAGAGTGCGTAGGCTCAGCAAAGAAACAATGCACATTGTCTTTATACAATAACTTTAAGCCGAATGCTACTCCGCCAGGCCCACCACCGACTCCGCACGGAAGATAAACGAATAAAGGGTGTTCTTCATCTACTGCAATCTCTAACTCTTCTAATTGTTTTTGTAAACGCGACGCTGCTACTGCGTATCCTAAAAATAAATCATGTGAGTTTTCATCATCAACAAAATAGCAGCTAGGATCTGCATCTGCTTGCAGTCTTCCTTCTTCTACTGCTTTACTATAATCCGCTTCATATTCAATAACATTTACACCTTTACTTCTTAATAAATCTTTTTTCCATTGTTTCGCATCTGCTGACATATGAACAGTTACATTAAATCCTAGTTTTGCACTCATAATCCCAATGCTCAGTCCTAAGTTTCCTGTCGAACCTACTGCAATTGAATACTTCGCAAAAAAAACTCTAAATCTATCACTATCTAAAATTGAATAATCATCTTTCTCTGTTAACATTCCATGCTGAAGTGCCAGTTTCTCTGCATGTTTCAACACTTCATAAATGCCGCCTCTTGCCTTTATTGATCCTGATATTGGAAGATGACTATCACACTTTAATAATAATTCTCCCCATATAGGTTGCTCGTAATTTTTCTCTAAAGATTGTTTCATAGAAGGTATTTTCACTAAAGGAGATTCTATAATTCCGCTCGTTTCTTTCGTTTCAGGAAAAACTTTCGCAATATATGGTGCGAAGCGCTTTAATCTCTCTTCCGCATCTTTTACATTTTCTTCATTAAGCGGCGAACCTTTTATTGCCGTTTCATACTTTTCTGTATTCGGATTCATCCAAAATACTTCTTCCGTTGCAATAAGGTTGTTTAATAGTGGGTATCGCTCTTTTAATGCCTCTATCCCCTTCATTTCTCTTCCTCCTCATATTCTTGTAGCTAGCCATATAATAAATTATAATTAAATTAATTTTAATATAGTTTAACATAAAATTCAGTTTCAGTTAATTTTAATTTAATTTACTTAAATATAATTTAATAATTATTAAGGAGCATTTATTATGGAAAATATAGATATCGGTAAAAAAATTGAAAAACAAAGAAAAGAAAAAGGATTAACTAGTAAAGAACTAGCAAAGATGGCCGAAATCACACCATCAATGCTTAGTCAAATTGAACATGGTTCTGCTAACCCTTCCATTCAAACATTAAAGGTACTCGCAAAAGCTCTTGATGTTCCAACATTTAGTTTTTTACTTGAAGAAACTAATACAGACGATTTAATCGTACGTTCTAATAAAAGAAAAAAAATGATTATCGATAATTTATCATATGAATTGTTATCACCTGATTTTACAGGAAATTTAGCAACAGCAATTATGACTATCCCACCGAATACTGCTTCATCAGAAAATGTTCTAGAACATAAAGGAGAAGAATTAGCATTTGTATTAGACGGGAAAATCACATTGCACTTAAATGAAGAAGAATACACATTAGAAACTGGTGATAGCGTAAAAATACCAGCTTATTTAAAACATAAATGGGTAAATCAATTCGAGAAAAATGCGATCGTTTTATTCTCTGTTACTCCGCCAATTTTTTAATTCATGTGATGATAAAAAATAGCCATGCATGGATGCTCTCCGTACATGGCTATTTTTATTTTTTTGGTACTAATAAAATCCCTAAACTAATAACACAAAAACTGAGTATTTGCTGTATTGAAAGACCAAATAGAACTGAATTTTGTTCACTAATAAGCGAAATAATGATATGAGCAATTCCCTCGCAAATGAGAAAAAAGCTTATATTCTTTCCATTCCCTACTCTTTCATTTTTAATCCATAACGAGCCAATTATACCGAGTGCGAGTATAATCTCATACATTAAAATAGGATGATACAAAAATTTTGATTCATATATTTTCATCCCCCATGGGAGTGTCGTTTGTATACCTACTTCTTGATGGAATAGAAAATAAAAGATAATACTCACACACAATCCAAAGGGCAATGTATCAAGTAAAATCCGAAGAGAAAATTGCTCTTTTTTACTTTTCCAAACAATGTATATACTAGCCATAATAAAACCTACTATAATATGTTGAATACTTCCTACAGCTAATAATGCTTGCACCGGCGCCCCAATGGCCCATACTGGATTTAAAATTGCCGGTGCGAATTTCCATACTAATACAATGATGAGAAGACCATTCGTTACTGCATCCATCATTTTTTCATATTGAATATTTTGCTTTTTCATCCTTAGTTTCATCAGAGTAAATCCAAATAGACTTCCTATTATAAGAGAAACGGGTTGTAACCTCACCATCCACTCCATCACTATGAAATCCCCTCTTAATTCTCAATTATTTTCTTAAACTTCTCTTCTAATTGATCTGGAGGTAATACACCTCGTGCCTGATCTACAATAATTCCATCTTTATTAACAAAAAATGTCGTTGGTAAAGAGAACACTTTATAATCTAATCCAGCTACTCCGTCCATATCTAATAGAACTGGAAATTTAAATCCGTGGCGATCTGCGAATGCGCTCGCTTCTTGTACTGGATCCCCGATTGTTGCATTTACCGCAAAGATTTCAACATCCTTTTTATACTTATCATACAAACGAACTAAGTCAGGAGCCTCCATTTCACATGGGCCACACCACGATGCCCAAAAATTAATAACATATGCTTTTCCCTTTGCATCATTTAACGAATACAGCTTCCCGTCCAATCCTTTTAATGTTATGTTTGGTGCTTTAAATCCCACTTGTGGCAATACTTCTTTTTCTTGTAACTCCGCTTGTTTCGCTTTTCTTTCTTTTTCTTCTTTCTTTGTATTATAAAAATTAACCCCTGCCCAAATTAGTGCCCCGGCCAGTATAATAGCAATTAGTTTCTTCACTTTTCTTCCTCCTCATTTCTAAAATCCTGTAAATCCACCAAATATACGAATAAAGAATGCTGTAATTTTCGTCATTTGATTTGTATATAATAAAACCCCTGTTAGTATCATCATTCCACCGCCAATTTTCATCATGACATTGGCATATGTAACAATCCATTTTACCTTTCCGATAAAAAATGCCATCACGAAAAACGGAACTGCAAATCCAAGGGTGTACGCTGTAATATACAGAAGCGCACTTTCAGGATTGGTCGCACCGAGCATAAGCACTGCAGAAAATATCGGTCCAACACACGGTGTCCATCCTGCTGCATATGTCATGCCGACCAAAACTGAGCGAATATATCCTGTCGATTTACTTCTATATTGTACTTTTTTCTCTGCCATAAGCCACTTAGGCTGAATCACTCCAGTCATAAATAGCCCCATCAAAATAATAAATATCCCACCAATTTGCTGAATCAGCCTTTGATTAGATGAAAAAGTGATCCCAATCCAGCTTACTGATAAACCTAATGCATAAAAAATAACCGAGAAACCGATCATAAAAAATACTGTATGTATAATCGCTGACTTTTGCATAATTCCACGATTTTCTTTTAAATCTTGAATAGAAACACCTGTAATATATGATAAATAAGATGGATATAGCGGTAAAGAACATGGTGATATAAAAGAAAGTATCCCCGCCCCTACTACTAGCCAAATCGTTAAATCCGCCGCATTCATTTTATTCCTCCTAAACACACTACAAAACGTAGTGTTAACTATTAAAAAAAAGAGGCTATATGCACTCTCCGACAATAAGTACAATCGACATACAAAATAGCCCTAACGTTACATATACTGAATTCGTATGTAATGGTATATTCAGCTTAACAACTTTCTCATTCAACACTTGCTCAATTCGTAAATTAATTGCAGTTTTCGCAAACGAAGCTGTAATACATTGATTTTCCATCGTCTTTATTTTAATTAACTTTAATAATGCACTACCTAGCTCAAATGAAGATTTCATTTTTTGCATCGCATATTTATCAGCTGATAGCTCCTGATACACATGATAACGCTGCAGCATTCCTTTTAATATAGGAATGTACATCATTCCTTCAGCTAACAATGTAAAGAAAAATAACTTTAATGGATCTCGATTTTTTTGATGATATTCCTCATGTAATACAATCGCATCAATTTCTTCCTCTGAAAACGCCTGAAACATTCCTTCTGAAATAACAATTTTCGGTCGAAATAACCCAATTGTAAATGCCGTAATCTGTAACGTTGATAATACGTACACTTGCTTTCCTTTTCTAGTAATAGACACGAGATTTCTTTTCAATTTTTTACTATAAAAAAACTGCTTCCAAATTCTTTTACTTATAATGATTACAGTAAATAACAGTAATCCGGCTATCATAATGCGGAGTGTTGACAGTTCTCTCATATGTTGTTGCAATTCAAATAAACAAAATTGTGAAAGAAAAAGTGCTTTATTTTGAAAAAGAAATGGGTATGTGACGTAGTATACTAACATGCTTAAAAAAAGAACACTAATAGTCACTGCTAACAAAACGATTTTACGCATTTGCCACTTCATTTTATCGGTCCTCTTTTTTTAGCTGACTTAATTTCTCTTCTAATTTTTTTATTAAAGATGGATCAGCTTGTTCTAATTCATCTATCATATGGTTCACAACAAGATCTCCAAATTCACCCATTAATTCTTGTGTCATTTTCTTCGTTTGATTAGATAAAAATTCTTCTTTCGTTTGTGTAGTACGATACATACCACTTCTTTTCACGATATGCTTTTCTAAATGTGCTTTCTCTACTAATCTGTTCATAACTGTCATTACAGTATTAAAATTCACCGAGGATTCTTCACTTAATTTCTGTTGCACATCTTTAATGGTAATACCCTCAGTAGCCCAAACAATTTCCATTATTTTCGCTTCAAGCGGTCCGAAAAAGTGATTTAACCCTTGCTCATTTAACTTGTAGTTTTGAGTAAACATCGTATGGCCCCTTTCACACTACAGATTGTAGTATAAAATATATAGAAGGTCAAACATGAATGATATTAACTGATACTTAAATGGATCCTAATCTCCACTAATTAGTTATCTGTACCGCGTTCGATTCATTGTAAACCTAACTTCTCTCCAAATGTATCATAGAGATAATATTCTAATATTTGCGCACTAAATTTCTCATTACGCCCGAGTGCAAATAATTCCCGATCTTTTGCTACGATAGTATCTAATGGAATTACCACATTATCCACTATTTTTGTAATTTCAATTATATTACTTTCTACGTTTACTTCTGTTTTAAATTCAATATTTTCTAATACTATATGTGAACGTCTTCCTGATGCAAAAAAAGTAAAGTTAGGATTTTTAAAAATGCCAATTTCACTCTCTAACGGATATAAATATTTAAAAATTATATCTCTGTGTCCATCTTTTATTATTTTTTCATCTTTTTCATCATCTAAATATTCTTTCACCTTCGCTGCAAACTCAAATCGAAAATCCACTCTTTCACGCTCCCTCTTTTCATTCTACGCTAATAAATATATTAATATAATTTTACCATATTATGAAGTAATATCCTATAAAAAGTAAAAACCACTTTTGTAAAACCTCTGGTATTCCCCGTACTTTTTAAATATAAACACTCTTTCAATATTAATTAGTACGTCGTTATATTCATTTAAACATATTGTTTCCATACTTTGAAACAATATTATCCAGTATTATATATCAATAAAGTGAAACTTTAATCAGTGGGGGTTTTGTTCATCCCCCACTGATTATTAGCCCACACCAATCGGGCGTTTACG
>NZ_JBALMG010000074.1:46031-56815 GCF_036963225.1 Bacillus sp. JJ783
CAAATAGCGGGATAAACTACTTCTAATTCCTTTCTATCCACAGCTATCAACTCCTTATGCTATTTCAATATATTGTTCACTTTATTTCCCCTTATTCATTAAATCACAGAAGGAATGTAACTCCCCGCTATCGAATTTTTACATAACAAATATTATTAGGTGGTGCTTTACTATGAAATTAGCTGTCATTGGTGGCGGTGATTTACAAGATCCAAATCACTTGCATATTAATGAACGACTTATAGAATTAACAAATAAACAATACCCAAAAGTATTATTCATTCCAACAGCTAGTCGTGATGATGAAGGATATATAAAGTTATTTTTAGAAACGTTTGAAAAGCGATTACATTGTGAGGTTCAAATTTTACGCTTTATAACAGAAACACCTACTAAATATGAAATAGATGAGATGATTCATTCTGCCGATTTAATTTATCTTGGCGGTGGGAATTACGTTCATATGCTTGAACAATGGAAAGAACATAAACTAGATGAAAAGTTACTATTTGCTTTAAAACGCGGAACACTTATTGCAGGATATAGTGCCGGTGCGATGTGCTGGTTCACATCTAGCATTCGTTCAGATTATGAAGGTTCCGGTTATATAGAAAGTAGTGGCTGGAGTATTGTTAATAAAAGATTTTGCCCCCATTACAATCAATTAAATAGAATGAATGCCTTCCATACGTTTTTACAAACTCACCAAGGTAATATAGAAGGCATTGCATTAGAAGATAATTGCGCTTTATATATTACAGAAGGTTCATTTGAAATTATCGGTGAGCCAGATACAGCTTGGGAGTTTTATATGAATAATGGAAAACTCATTAGACAACATTTTGACATAACTTTAAAAAGTTATTTATAAGCATTCATCAAAAAAAAGTCCCTAAGTATAATGACTTAGGGACTTTTTCATCTTTTAACTCACTAATCGTGTAATTCGTTTCTTCTGCCATGAAAGCTTATAATATGCATACTGTAATATTAAACTGACGATGAATGCCGCTGGGTATCCAATCCAAATTCCTTCTATACCAAGACTCGTATGGTAAGAAAGATAATACGCTACAGGTACTTCAACAAACCAGATTGATACAACACTAATCACAGTTGGCCAAAGTACTGTACCACTTGCTCGCATTGTCGCACTAATAATTTGTGCATGACCGAAAATTAAGTAGCTCCATAATGTAATCATGATTAGACTATGAGCAATGTCAATTGTAGTTTGACTTGTTAAAAATAGTGCTAAAATATCTCTTGAGAACAAGTAAATAAGAGATATTAATACACCACCAATAATATAATTCATGATGATTCCGGCCTTAACAACTTTCTGTAATCGATCAAATTGGTTTGCACCAATTGATTGCGCTGCAAAAATTGATACGGTAATGCCGAGGCTAACTGCTGGCATTTGTACATAACTTGCAACTTGGTTCACAACACCATACGCCGCTGTTGCATCTGATCCATAGCGATTCACAAATGCGATTACTGCAATTTCTGATAATGAAACTAATATCATATTAATACTCGCTGGAATACCAAGTCGTAACAATAACTTTAATAACTCCCAGTCCATACGAAGATATTTTCTTACTGTAGCGTCTAATTGCAGTGGATGATTTTTCTTCTTTAAATACACTAGCATGACAATAAACGTAATAACTGTAGATATAACTGAAGCATAGGCTGCTCCGTAAACATCTAATTTCGGAGCTCCTAACCAGCCAAAAATAAGAATTGGTAATAAGATCATATTTAGCGCTGTACTAACGATTAAAAAGTAAAATGGCGTTTTAGAATCTCCTGTACCTCTCATAAATGTTGTGTATGCAAAATATAAAAATAATACTGGCATAGATATAAATAAAATTCTTGCGTAATGCACACTTATTTCAATAATATTTTCTGGTGTTCCCATAAGGCGCATAATATCCATCGCAAAAATACTACCTATTATCGCCAACACGACTCCGATAATAAAAGTAAACGTAAGCGTCGTACCAACGATAGCTTTTAAGCGCTCTTCATTTTTAGCACCAAATGCCTGACCAATTAAAATTGAACTACCAGAACCAATTCCAATTACAAATGAAACGAGTAGGAAAAATAACGGGAAGAACGCCGATATAGCTGCTAGATCATTTACGCCAAGCCATCTTCCTACTACTACCATTCCAAATAACTGTCCAACTGACTGTAATACATTACTTAAAAGTAACGGTACTAAAAACATGGACATCGATTTCCATATCGGCTTATGTTCCGTTTCTGACTTCTGTGACTCTACACCTTCTTTATTGTTATCTGTAGGTGGTTTCAAATTTCATTTCTCCTTTTATTTAAAATCTGCACGGTTAAATCCGTGCTCAAATAGTTGTAATTACTCCAACCATTTCTATACTGTTTGCTCGTTAAAGTAAATTCTTCTTCCACTCACTATTTTCAAATTCATCATAGAACTTTAACATATTTTTCGTATCTGTAATCCTCTATCTCTTTGTATAGTTGTTTTTATGATGTGCTTCTATTCATTTTCTTCTCTTCATTCTTATAACTTCACCCAATATCGGCTTCCATCAGCTGTTCTATCTAAAAAACCATATTCAATTAAATATCTTCTCAAAGTTACAAAATCCGGATATATATTTTCTAAAACTGTATTTACTTCTTTTTCAGTATACTTTTTATTACTATCGAATTTCTTCACTAAATGACGTAATATAATTAATTTACGCTTTTGCTTTTTCGGAAATTTAGAAAGCGGTCCATCCAAACCTTCTGTAAAATGCGTTATTAAAACTTCAGCATTTTCTTCCTCTGTAATATTGTATCGATCATCCACCATCGTAGCTGTTCTATGAATCGGTACAAATTTAGTTTGAACTTTTGATTTTTCTTCTGACAATTCCATTAACGCTAAAAATACTTTCGCTTGCTTCATTTTCTCTCGCAATGTAAATCGATGATTGCGAATCGTCGACGTGCTCCCGCCGTCCATTTCTTTTACAATCTCTTTATCGTTAAGCCCCATATGGAAAAACTGAACCATTTTCTTTTGCAAATCAGTTAAACCTGTAAACTTCTTATCAAGATTTAATAAATATTCAAACATAGACGTATGCTCATTTTGAATATGCAACTGTACAAACTTCTCTGCTTCATACAAAACTTGATTTTCTTGATAAATAACCCCTTTAATAAACGTTTCTCCACAAGCTAAACAAATATACTCCTCTGCTACCTCGTCAAATACATACCCTTTCTTCAATTCCTCTACCGACGCATCCCAAAACTTCTCTGATATATCACTCATACTAAACACTCCTTCAAAATGTTTATTTAAAAACAAACAAATTATAATAACGTTTATTATCACTTCATCATCTTAACATATAAAAAGTAAACGTTTCAATGTTTCGTTTACCTATTTTACAAACTTTTATAAAAATGTTTATCTAACTATAATAAATAGGANNATGTATTTTAACAAACTAATTATTATGGGATGTGAAACAAAACATGACTACTATTCAAGACCCTTCCAGCATTCAATTTTAACTACAAAAAAGGTGTTTCCGTATATGGAAACACCTTTTACCTTTTATATATTTTATAAACAACCTCTACTAAAACTTTACTTGCTTGTACAAATACATGTTTTCGATTTCCATCCTCAACGAATCTATTTGAACAACCACTAATCATCATCATACAACAAATTATGACTATTACTTTAATGCTTTTTCTGCAAATCATTTTATGCAACTCCACTTTTGTAAAACTTCATTTAAATTTACCCCATCAAAAAAAGTTTACACGAATAATGAAACGTAAAAATATGTAATGTTGCATATTTTTACGTTTCATTACAATATTGTGATTTAATTATTTTAATAACTGGTATACCGAGGTGATTCACTTGAAATTTAAAGCGAAAAAAAATCCATTTCATATCATTTTAATCTCATTGTTTTTAGTTGTTTTTTTCATTTCCCTATTCTTTCAAAATGATAATTCTATTTTTTTCACTCTCATGATGCTCTTAAATATCGTGAATCTCTCTTCTTTCTATTTTTCTCATTACAAAATAACGGAATCTGCCCTTGTTGTTAAACATGGTTTCATACTCCGTACTGAAATTCCATTTGAAGATATACGCCACATTAAATACTCTGGTAAAAAGCTTCGTTCAGAAAATTGGACAAGACAGCAAATAGAAATTCATTATAATTTATTCGACTCAGTAACATCTTTCGTACCACAAGAAGAGGAGAAATTCATTTCACTCTTAAAAGAAAACTGGCCAAATGTGAAAATAATCAATAGCACCTCAAATGAATAGTTTTGTTTGAGACAGTTCTATGCTATTAGGATAACTATATAAGAATTGAATATCCTCCCCAAGCAAAACCGCCGTTTACATATTTATTCTCCCCTCAGGCTAACTACCCAATAGTTAGTCTATTTTTTATTACATAAAGATACTACCCCTCCATCACAAACAAACGATACGAACATACACTATTTCTAAAAAAGTAAACTTCTACACAAAATGAATGAAAGGTGCTTATTATGTATGAGTTAAGTTATGAAGGATTAACAGGTGAAATTATTACAAGATATGATTGTGAGTATGAAGAAACTAGACAAGAATGGAATCGAGCTATTCAAAAGTTTCCTTTAGCTATCATTTATTGTTTTACGAAATGGGATGTTAGTAATGCGATTATTTGGGCGAGAAAAAATGAAATTTCTATTCGCATTCGTTCTGGTGGACACCATTATGAAGGATATTCTGCCGGAAACAACGTCCTCGTAATTGATATAAGTAAAATGAACTGTATGCAGCTTAATGAACATAAAAATACATTAGTCATTCAAGGTGGTGTTCAAAATAAACAAATCTATGACTTTATCTCTTCAAAAGGTTATCCATTTCCAGGCGGAACTTGTCCAACTGTTGGAGTAAGTGGATACACTTTAGGCGGAGGTTGGGGCTATTCTAGTAGGTATTTCGGCCTTGGTTGTGACAATTTAATAGAGTTAGAATTAATCGACTATAAAGGTAAAGTAATTACAGCTAATGAAACTTACCATAAAGACTTATTTTGGGCTTGTCGCGGGGCAGGTGGCGGAAATTTTGGCATCGTTGTTTCGTTAACTTTTAAGCTCCCTCCAATAGTTGATAAAGTTACTTTCGTTGAACTATATTGGCCTAACGCTTCAGTAGACATCCAAAAGGAATTTCTTCACACATGGCAAAGCTGGCTAGTAAATTTAAATAGTAAAATGACAATCGGTGCGAGCATATACAACTCTGCTACGGAAGGACTTGCAATATATGGACGAGGTTTATATTACGGGACCCCAGAAGATGCAGCGTTCATTTTACAAGATTTACTCGATATAAACGGGGTGAAGATGAATTTACAATATATCAGTTTTCTTGAAGCAATGGACATTGTACAATCTTCATATCCACCGTCTGAACAATTTAAATCTACAGGCCGGTTCGTTCATAAACAATATAACGAAGAAGAAATCGAAAAAATTATTAGTCTTATTGAAGATAGAGCTTCCGGCAGTATTTTTGCAGCTATAAGTCTTTACCCCCTTGGAGGAAAAATTCAAGATGTAGGTAAAGATGCGAGCGCTTTTTATTACCGCGATGCACATTATATTCTAGGCATCCAAATTATATGGGAAGATCCGATTGTTAAAAAGGATAATTCCCAATGGTTAGAAAAACGATTTGACTATATAGAATCTATAACAGAAGGCTCATTCGTCAATTTCCCATACAGCGATTTGAAAGATTATATGAACGCTTATTACGGAACACACGCGAACAAATTAAGAAAAATTAGTAAAAAATATGACCCTTTATGCGTATTTACTTTTCCACAAGGAATTAAAAATTAATATGCGATAAAAAAGCCAAGATTCTAAACTAAGAACCTTGGCCTCTATTATTCTTTCGGAGCGATCATTTTTTTCGGGTCTACAACTTCATCAAATTGCTCTTCTGTTAGTAATCCCGATTGCAGTGCTGCTTCTTTTAAAGTTAATCCATCTTTATGGGCATGCTTCGCAATTTTCGCGGCATTTTCATACCCGATATGTGGGTTTAGTGCTGTTACAAGCATTAATGAACGATTTACATTTTCATTAATTACTTCTTCATCTGCTTCAATACCAACTGCACATTTATCATTAAATGAAACTGTTGCATCAGCTAATAAGTGAGCAGATTGCAGGAAGTTGTAAGCAATAACGGGTTTGAATACGTTTAGCTCAAAATTACCTTGGCTCGCAGCAAATCCAATTGTTGTGTCATTCCCCATAACTTGTGCTACAACCATTGTTAGCGCTTCGCTTTGCGTTGGATTTACTTTCCCTGGCATAATAGAGCTTCCTGGTTCATTTGCAGGAATAATAATTTCCCCAAGACCACTACGCGGACCACTTGCAAGCCAGCGCACATCGTTAGCTATCTTCATTAAATCAGCAGCTAATGCTTTTAATGCTCCGTGTGCAAATACAACTTCATCATGGCTCGTTAACGCATGGAATTTATTTGGTGCAGAAATAAATTGTTTACCTGTAAACAGACTAATTTCTTCTGCTACCATCTCACCAAATTTAGGGTGCGCATTAATTCCAGTTCCAACCGCAGTACCACCAATTGCTAATTCTTTCATATATGTATTGCTATCTGCAATCATACGCTCTGTTTTTTCAAGCATACGGTGCCATCCGCTAATTTCTTGTCCTAACGTTAACGGTGTTGCATCTTGTAAATGCGTACGACCGATTTTAATAATATGTTCAAATGCAGTTACTTTTTCTGCTAATGTTTCTTTTAATTTCGTAATAGCTGGTAATACATGATTTTCTACCGCAATTACACACGCTACATGAAGTGCCGTTGGGAACGTATCATTTGAACTTTGAGACATGTTCACGTCATCATTCGGATGAATATGTACGTCAGATCCCTTTTCTTTCAAAATTTGATTACCGCGGTTTGCAATTACTTCATTTACATTCATATTCGATTGTGTACCACTACCTGTTTGCCATACGACAAGTGGAAAATGTTCATTCCATTTTTCTGCGATAACTTCATCAGCAGCTTCCACAATTGCTTGTGCTTTTTCTTCTGATAACTTCCCTAATTTTTGATTGCTAATCGCTGCACTCTTCTTTAAAATCGCAAATGCTTTTACAATTTCAAGCGGCATATGCTCTGTTCCAATCGGAAAATTTTCCTTACTACGCTGTGTTTGTGCTGCCCATAATTTATCAGCTGGAACTTTCATTTCTCCTAATGTATCTCTTTCAATTCTGTACTCCATTTTTTCATCCCCTTGAAAATAAAATACCTACATTTCTCATTTTAACAGACTTTCATTCAAATGATAAGAATTCTCACTCGTATGTATAAAAAAAATACCTTCTGCCACCGCAGAAGGTATTTTTTTATGATGCTTGTTTTCCTTTTTCAGCGTCATCTACATACCAAATGAATTTTCCTGTATATCCGTAAATAACTGCCAAAATTAATGAAACGAAGCTTAACCACATAAATGGAACGTATGAGAACGTTGCCACACCTAAAATACCAGCCATAAAAATACCATTATCCGACCACGGAACCATACCAGAAGTTAACGTTCCACCTACTTCTGAGTTACGTGCTAATACACGGCGATCTATTTTTAATTTATCATAGCTATCTTCCATAATTTTCGGTGTTAAAATAAGTGATACATACATCGCACAACCAAATATATTAGCTAAGAATGCCACGATTAATGTAGACAATGTTACATTACCTGCAGAATTTAATTTCTTCTCAAATTTTGATACGATTACTTTTAAAACACCTAGCTTTTCAAGTAGTCCACCAAAACCTAAGCCGAAAATAATAACGGCTACTGAACTAAGCATACCGTTAATTCCACCACGGTTTAATAACTTATCGACAAATTCGACACCAGATTGAATTGAGAATCCGTTATATGCTGTTCCAATTGCCTCTCCAAAGTGCATCCCTTGGAAAAGAGTTGCCCAAATTGCACCAATTAAAGCTCCCATAGCAATTGTTGGCATAGAAGGTTTCTTCAGCGCCAATAGCACAATAACGATTACAGCCGGAACAAGCATCCATATTTTAATATCAAATTGCTTTAATAAAGCTTCTTTTAAAAACTCTACTCTATTTAAATCTACATTATCCCCGCCATACATCCATCCAGCAACAGTAAACATAATGCTGGTAATAATAAAAGCTGGAACGTCTAATACGAGCATAGCTCGAACGTGAGCAATAACATCTACTTTTGCCATAGAAGCTGCAAGAACTGTGCTATCAGAAAGTGGTGATAATTTGTCTCCAAAATACGCTCCTGAAAGAACTGCACCCGCAACAAGCGGAAGTGGTAATCCAAGCCCTTCCCCAATCGCCATCATAGCAATACCAGCTGTTCCAACTGTTCCCCATGATGTTCCTGTCGCGATAGAAGTTATTGAACAAATAATTAAAGTTGCCAATAAGAATATGCTAGGGTGAATGAATTCTAATCCATAATAAATTAATGTAGGTACAACCCCACCAGCAATCCATGTTCCAATTAAAGCTCCAACTGCAACTAAAATAAGAATTGCTTCTAATCCATTAGAAATCCCTTTCGTAATTGCATCTTGCAATTCTTGATAACGAAATCCTAACCTTAATCCAAGCGCAATAACTAAAAACCATGAAATAAATAGCGCTAATTGAATTGGGAGATTAAAAAACGTTTGGAAGGAAAAGACGACAGCAAGAAATAGGAATAAAAGAATGATGATTTCTAGCATCGAGGGTAATCTTACACTTTTCATTTTTTTCTCTCCTTACAAGTCGATAACATGATGTATGTCGTCTTACGTGTATGTAGTATACAATTAGCGAAGACAAAACAAAATTTTCATATTATTTCGATTTATTTTTTCAGTATAATATATTCACAACCCTTTCTATTGTAAAAGTAGATTGCGCTTTTCGCAATGAAAAATATAAAAAATGTTGTATTTTTATTTCTTTCGAAAAAACTATCTAATAATAACTTTTTTAATATTTGCCACAACAAAGATTTCCACTGCTGTTCTCAGTTCATATGTACTACTATATTTCTCCTTATCCAAAAGAACACACATCATTTATTACAATACAAGGGGCTGGTGGATGGATTGCGGCATTACCTGCAGCTGAAAAAAATCAAATCAAAAATCTTGCTAGCATTTTAACACCAACCGATCTACAATATTTTTCCATAATCAAAAAAGAGCATGTTACACTTTTATGTAACATGCTCTTTCTTTACTACTCTATATGGCTATGCCTGAATGTCTGCAAATTCTTCAATATGCTCGTACTCTTTTTCCAATTCCTCTAAAGACAGCTCGTATAATTGTCGTTCGCGAATCTTAAACACACCTGCTCCAATTAACTCATCAATTAAATGCCTCTTACGATTTTCAACAGCAAAACGGAGTTGACTACTCATCTTTTAAAAAACTCCTTTCTACGATCATTGAAAATGATAATCTTTATCAATTACCACTTTTGATTATAAAAGATGATTCTTAATAAGTAAAGTAATCTTATGAAATATTTACCTTACAAAGTATTTGTGGCCACATTATATATATGTATGCCACGCGAAAAATGTTATGACACTTTTTCATACCCTTTTTCTTTCATACTTTGCAAGTTGTCTCATTATGGTTAAATTCACCCTCAATTTCTACTTGAATGGTGACATGTTCTACATGAAATTTTTCCTTTAATACATCCGTTGCTTCTTTCAATACACTTTGCGTTTCATTACCTTTAATAATAAGATGGCAAGTTAGTACTTGAAAATCTGATGTTACGGACCATATATGTAAATCATGAACTTCTTTTACAATAGTAATATTTAATAATGTATTTTTCACCTCTTCAGCATCTATATGCTGCGGTGCACCTTCCATTAGTATATGAACTGTATCACGTGTTACACGCCATCCACTTATAATGACTAAAATAGACACAAGAATACTAGCAACCGCATCTGCGGCATTCCAATCAAAAAATTTAATAAGCAACGCAGCAATAATTGCTCCGACTGAACCTAATAAATCGCCTAGTACGTGTAAGAAAGCACTTCTTAAATTCAAATTCCCTTTCACATCTCCGCCTCTCATTAATATCCAAGCTGATAAAATATTAATAAGCAAACCAAGTACAGCAATAATGAGCATCCCATTACTAGCAATCTCCACCGGTTCTTTAAAACGACGAATTGCTTCAATAAAAATATATACTGAAATGACAATAAGAACGACACCGTTACATAATGCCGCTAACATTTCGACACGCTTATACCCGTATGTTTTTGCAGCCGTTGCCGTTTTCTCTCCAAGCTTGAAGGCAAGTAAGCTTAAAGCGAGAGATACTGCATCACTTAACATATGCCCCGCGTCAGATAATAGTGCTAAACTATTCGTTACAAACCCACCAATAACTTCAGCAATCATAAAACTTGTCGTTAGTAGGAAAGCAATTAGTAACGCCTTTTTATTTTTGGAATGACCGTGATCATGTGAGTTTCCCATACAAATGCTCCTTTAAGTGCAATATCTGTATGTTAGTATGAAAGAAACTCACTCCCTTTATCCCGCATTAACGTCCGATTGGTGAAGGCTAATAATCAGTGGGGATGAACAAAACCCCCACTGAT
>NZ_JBALMG010000075.1:0-33666 GCF_036963225.1 Bacillus sp. JJ783
AAATTCTTAAGAATTTTTATGAGAAAAATATAAGAAATATATGGGAAATTTATACTATACAAAAGGGATGGAGTGAAAGAGATGTCAACAAATGTAGTTACTGTAGAAAGTGTAGAAAAAACGTATGGGAAAAGAAATGAGAATCAGTCAAAAGCATTAAGGGGTGTTTCGTTAAGTATTAAAGAAGGAGAGTTTGTAGGGATTATGGGTCCTTCTGGATCTGGTAAAACGACATTACTAAATGTGATTAGTACACTTGATCAAGCGACAGGTGGTAGTGTAACAATAGCTGGCACAAATATTACTTCTATGAAGGGGAATGCATTATCAGATTTTCGTTCTCAAAAATTAGGATTTATTTTTCAAGACTTTAATCTACTAGAAAATTTATCAATTTATGAAAATATCGCTTTACCACTTTCCCTGCAAGGCGTACCGTCAAGTGAGATTACTGGAAAAGTAAATGAAGTAGCAAAGAAATTAGGGATTACTGAAATTTTAACAAAATATCCGACTGCTGTTTCTGGTGGACAAAAACAAAGAACAGCGGCAGCACGAGCTTTAGTACATAATCCGGCAATCGTATTAGCAGATGAACCGACAGGAGCACTTGATAGTAAAAATGCAAAAAGTTTATTAGAAGCGATGCAAGATTTACATGAAAATCACAATGTCAGTATTTTGATGGTAACACACGATGCATTTAGTGCGAGTTACTGTGAGCGTATTTTATTTATTCAAGATGGTCTACTTTATAAAGAGTTAAATCGTCAAGGAACACGAGAAAATTTCTATCAAGACATTTTAGGTGTGCTTGCCCAAATGGGCTCAGCAACTGAGTCGAAGTAAGGGGGCGAGACTATGTTATTCAAATTATCACGTCATAGTATGAAAAAAATGTTAAAGGATTATATGGTTTTACTTATTGGTCTAGTCATTAGTATTAGTATTTTTTACATGTTCCAAACGATGGCGATGAATAGTGAATTTACAAAAGATAATAGTCTCATTAGTAGTATTAGGCTCGTCTTCTGGGTTGGTGCAATATTGCTCTCATTCATTACAGTTTTTTACATCATTTATGCCAATTCTTTTTTACTTACATTAAGAAGAAAAGAACTCGGTATGTACATGATGCTTGGAGCGAAAAAGAAAAAAGTAGCGCAATTATTATTTATTGAGACTTTTGGTATGGGTATTGTCAGTATTATTATCGGTATTTTAGTAGGAATCATACTAGCTAGTGTAGCAGGAAATTTTTTAATGAATGGAATGGAAATTTCAGCAAAAGGTAATTACGCATCTGTATACACACCAGCTATATTAGTTACATCTATTTTCTTCTTAATATTATTTTTCATTACTGGTGTAATGAATAGTTTCCGATTATTACGTAAAACAGAATTAGAGTTAATACGTGAAGACGAAACGCAAGATGAAGTGAAGAAAAGTAAAGCTCGCACAGTTATTATGACAGTACTAGGTGTATTGCTAGTAAGTACAGGATACTATTTTATGGTAAATATAAAAATGTTTGCTGAACTAGGATTTATAATAGCGACAATTGTTACGACATTAGGAACGTATTTCATTTTCAGCTCGTTACTCCCACTTTTTGTAATGAAAATTAAGGGGAATAAAAAACGAAATGAAACGGGATTAAATAGTTTTACTTATGCACAGCTACGTTTTCGAGTAACTAGTTTATCGAGAGTACTAGGCACTGTAGCGATGTTAATTGCATTAGGTGCAGGTGCCATGACAGCAGGTATGGCGTTTCAAAAGAATGTAGGTATTATGACAGACTTCTCACGTGTATATGATGTCGTAATTCATGATCCAAATGAACAAGATAAAGCAGCATTAAAAGAAATGGAAATTGTTGAAGAAAGCAAGTATAAGTATAAAGTAGATGGAGAAGCGGTTTATTATTTACGTAACGACTTAACTGAAAAACCACCACTTATTTCAGATCATTTTGATACAAAAACTTTAAAAGAACCTGCTCGTAAACGTGTAAATGAGCCTTTGGCAGAGCCTTTATATACATCTATGGAAGCTCAAAAAAATGAGAATAAATTGCCTAACATGCCGAAAGATTGGGAGGATGCAATTGCAAGCGAACTGCAAATTACATTTAATCAATTTAACGGAAAACCTGTAAGGATTGCTGATGAGGAAAACTATAAAGCGGTTCAAGGAACGGAACATAGTGTAACTTTAGTAAGAGTAGACGATATGAAAAAATATAAACCACTGTTGATCGAAATAGATAAGAGACAAGAAGAAGTAATTGAAAAAACAACAGGTACAAAAGTAGACTTATATACGAAAATGACAATTTATCAGTTCATGAATAGTTTCATGAGCGGAACAATGTTTATGGGATTTTTCCTTGGAATTGCATTTTTAGCGATGATGGCGAGTTCTCTTATGTTTAAAATATTAACAGGAGCTTCTCGTGATGTACGCCGTTATGAAATGCTACGAAAAATCGGTGTGAGGCGTAGTATGTTAACAAAAAGTATATATAAAGAAATCTCATATTTATTTATCTTCCCAGCAATTATTGGAATTTCCCACGTTTTAGTAGGGCTTAACTTATTCAGCTTCATATTAGTTGATCCATTTGTAAAAGTGTGGATGCCAATAGGAATCTTCATAGTAATTTATTTCATTTATTATTGGATTACTGTCCAACTTTATAAAGGTATGGTAATGCCGAAAGAAGAAGTGGTGAAATAGTTTAACGAAAGAGTCCTTGTTATGAAAACAAGGGCTTTTTTCTATGTGTGTTATACATAGATACGTGTACGCAAGATGTTGTCAAGAATCAATACTTTAAATTCGTAAGGGGATATTGAAAGTTTAGAAAATATTAAGAATTAATGTAGTAGAAAGTTAAGAAGTGTATGGGAAATTAATAATGCAGAAAAAGATTGGGATGAAATAGAAAAGTGTAATTGTTTTATATGCTTATTTTTAGTGGTGATTTTATGTAGTTTTACAGAATTAAATTGATATGTAAATAAATTTAACAGAAAGGAATTGACTTATGAAAAAGATGAAAAAATCAATAAAAATTATCGGAGTCATTACTATACTATTACTAATCATAGCGTTGGTATTTCCTACATGGACCTCACAAATAAAGGTCAAAAACAGTATAAGTACATTAGAACAAGTAGAGATAAATGGAACTGATCATGAAATTATGATACGCGGCAAAGATAAGAGTAATCCAGTTATTATCTTTGTACATGGTGGACCAGGTTCTTCGGAAATACCATATGCTCAAAAATACCAAGACTTATTGGAAGAGAAATTCACGGTTGTCAATTACGATCAAAGAGCAAGTGGAAAATCGTATCATTTCTTTGAAGACTATTCTAACCTTTCATCAGATCTACTCGTGGAGGATTTATTAGCTATGACGGATTACGTTTCAAAACGTCTAGGCAAAGAAAAAGTAATTTTAATAGGCCATTCTTATGGTACATATATTGGAATACAGGCTGCCAACAAAGCTCCTGAAAAATATGAAGCATATATTGGCATTGGACAGATGAGCGATACAGTAGAAAGTGAGATGGATAGTTTAAACTATGTTATTGAACAGGCACAAAATGCTGGGAATGCGGATGAGGTTTCACATTTAAAAGGGTTAACTGAACAAATTAAAAATGGCGATACATATACCCCGCAAAATTATGTTGCGAAATACGGTGGAACTTCAAGACTTATTGAAAATCCAGATGGTGATAACATAGGGATGTTATTCAGTAATGAATATAACTTGTTTGATGTAATTCGTTATAACTATGGATTATCCTATTCTCAAACAGTTTTATTAGAAAAAGATTTAAAGAATCCATTACCTACTAAAGTAACTAAGCTGAATCTACCGTTTTATTTTCTTATGGGAAAATACGATTATAATACTTCATTTCTTGCAGCAAGAAAATATTTTGATATGATTGAAGCGGATAAAAAAGAATTTATTACTTTTGAGAAATCAGCTCATTATCCGCAATTTGAAGAGAAGGAAAAGTTTTATAAATGGATGTGCGAAACATTCGTCAAGTAAATCAAATGTATCCGAACTTTAGGAAATTAAAAAAATTGAGAGATTAAGTAGGTATTAGCGAGAATTTTAAAGATTTTAGATAAATATCCACGACAAATTCGTGAAGCAAAGAAAAATGTAAAGACTCTTGTATGTATGAACAAGGGTCTTTTTTTTAGCTTGTTTTTTATAAAGAAGGAAAAGATTGGATAATGGTCGAAAAATATAACAAGACTTCCGATAAATGACTGAAATAATAATATTTTGTCGAGAGAAAGGATATTGAGTATGAAAGAAATGCTACAGTTATTTTGAAAGAAAGTGTATGCACGCTTTTTTCTAGCAAATATTTTAGAGCGACTCGGTTCTATGATTGCCGGAATTTCTTTAATGTTTTACTTGTCAGATCAATACGGTGTAGCAACAGGTATTAATCCAAATGGTAAATAGTTTGTATGCTCTATTTGGTTTATTATTATCTGTTACGTGCCTTTATCAAGCTATATTACCTAGTGGGCAAAAGAGAATGCAGGGTATAGCTGAAGAGATGTAATATGTCTAACTTTTTATTTCTGAATATTCTATTAAATAGCAAGGGGAATAGTTATGTTGATGCGAACTGCTAAGTGGTGTGGAATTACCTGTTTACAATTATTTGCTGCAATCTTATGTATAATCTGTCTAGGTGCGCTCCCTCGGTTATTTAAGGGATTGCAAATTGATTTAATCGGTTTTTGGAATGCAATTATATATGTTGGTGAGAAAGTACTTCACCCAACTGAAATTACATAT
Source organism: Bacillus sp. JJ783 (assembly GCF_036963225.1). Lineage (NCBI taxonomy): Bacteria > Bacillati > Bacillota > Bacilli > Caryophanales > Bacillaceae > Bacillus > Bacillus sp. JJ783. Next base: position 4,859 of record NZ_JBALMG010000075.1, read on the forward strand.
GGTTTTCAAGCGCCGAGAAAATTATTTCCGCAAATTTGGATCCATTATATTGAAACGATGATAGTATTTCTTTCAGCTTTTTTACTTTCTTTATGTATAGCGTATGTACTTGTTGTTTTTGTACTGCAACGAACTCATATGAAACAAAGAATATGGAATGGGATTTTTCTTACCCTTGAGAGCATACCAGATATTTTACTTATTTTATTATCGCAACTTCTTGTCGTAATTATTTTTCAAAAAACAGGGTTTATGCCAATCAAACTGGCTGGATTAGGGGAAGAAAGAGTACGTTTGTTACCGATTATATGTCTTACAATACCAACAACGTTATTGTTTATTAAACTTTTGTTATTAAGGTTCAGAGAAGAATTAGAGAAAGATTATAGTATGTTTGCCAAGAGTAAAGGGTTAAGCTTACGGCATATTTTGACACATCATATTTCAAGAAATGTTTTATTGACGACAGTTTATTATGCGAAAACAAATATTTTATTTATGCTATCCAATTTATATATTATTGAATGGATTTTTAACACATATGGAATGTTTGTATTTGTAAAAGAACATTCGAACATAGAAATTTTCACAGTAAGTTTAATTATATTATATGTACCGATTTTTATCTTGTTTCGTTTATTACATACGCTTTTACAAAATGTTATAAAGGAGCGTGCGTAATATGTGGCAAGTTGTTAAAAGAGATGTAAGATTTTGGTTTGGTGTTACTTTTTTAAGTGTACTTATGATTGTTAGTATTGGGAATACGTTGTTTTTCGATGGGAACATTCGAGAACTAACGATGTTGTATAACGAAAAAGGAGAATTAGAGGCTGCTCCGTTTTCGCCATCGAGTAAATTTTGGTTCGGAAGTGATGACAAAGGTCGCGATCTTTTCCAGTTAATAATAGAAGGAGCAAAATGGACTGTAGGTGCGAGTATAGTTATTGCAGTTTTACGTGTAGTGATTGGGGGAGGCATTGGTTTATTACTTGGTATGTACAGTAAACGCTCATTCCCAGTTATCTCATCCTTTTTTGATCCATTCAGTATTGTACCAATGGTTATGATTTCCTATTTTATTTTAAAGGAAGTTTTAATGTTTGACAGTGGAGAGGCAGCTGCTCCGTTTCATTTGCGAGTTGCGTTTCAAATTATAGTTCTTGCATGTCTTGCAGTACCGACAGTTATGTTGTATGTAGCGCAAGAAGTCAAGCGTATTAAGAAAGAAGAATTTATGTTGGCGGCAACAGTGCTTGGAGGAAGTAAGTGGCAAAGACTGAAGCGTCATGTATGGCCGCATATGTTACCATCATTTCTTTTATTAGTAGCCCAGCAATTTGTTAGCACTTTATTACTTCTCTTACATCTGGGTTTGTTGCGATTATTTTTTGGCGGAACAATAATTTTTGGCGCTATAGATGCAGATAGTGTAACAAAGGAATGGACTGGCCTAATTGGTCAAAACTTCCGTCACTTAACTACTCATACATGGATTGTACTTATACCAATCGCTTTCTATAGTATGACAATCTTGTCAGGAAATCTTATTAGTAATAGTATGCAAGATGCGATTAAACTAGGAAATGTAAGAATGCCGAAGAGGAAGGATAAAGAAGTGAAAGTAGAGAAGCAAGTACAACCTACTATGAATGATTTTTCTTTCTATAAAGAGGTACAAAAATAAAGAAAGATAGCTGAAGACAAATTGTTTTCAGCTATCTTTTTTGTTTAAAGTGGTGGTAAATCAATCTTACCTTCTTCAAATAATTCTTTTATCATATGTTTCGTATAACCAGCTGCTTGACCAAATGTGATTTTTGCTGGCATTGGTGCTTCATTTACATCTACAACTACATCAATAATGCATGGTTTACTTTGTTTTACCGCATTTTCAAAGGCAGGAAGTAAGTCATCTAACTGTTCTACACGGTATCCAATACCACCGCACGCCTCTGCGTATTTTGCGAAATCAGGATTCGTTAAGTCTGTACCAAATTCAATATTCCCCATAACTTCTTGTTCGAATTTAATCATAGCAATTTTATTATTGTTTAATACAATGACAACGATTGGTAGTTTATATTTAACAGCTGTTACGAAATCGTTCATTGTCATTCCGAATCCGCCGTCACCACAAACTGCAAACACTTGTTTATCCGGGAAAGCAATTTGTCCAGCAAGTGCACCAGGTAAACCGCAGCCAAGTGTTGCAAGCCAACTAGAAATGATAAATTTCTGGTTTGTCATACGGAAGTGCCTTGCAGTCCATACTGTTACATTTCCGACATCGACTGAAAGAATTGCATCATCTTCTGCTACTTTCTGCAGTGCATGCATAACTCGTTGTGGTTTAATTGGAGTAGAAGAATCTTCTTCTTGAGTGTGTAATTTTTCTTCCCACTTTTTCATCATTTCTTGATGATGCTCTAAGAAGGAATGATCCTCGTGTTTTTCTACATTTTCAATTAACCATTTTAATGTTTTATCAGCATCACCAGCTAAGCCGATATCTGTCGTATAACGTTTCCCGATTTGTGCAGGGTCTGTATCAATATGAAGTGTTTTTGCTTTTTCGGGTAAGAAACCAGTGAACGGATAAGAAGTACCAACCATAATTAAAGTATCTGCATGCTTCATTGCTTCATAAGAAGGTTTCGTCCCGATTAATCCTAATCCACCGATACAAAGAGGGTGTTCATCAGGAACAATCCCTTTAGCTGGTAATGTAAGTACGATTGGAGCACCGATATGTTCTGCAAATGCAAGTAAAGACTCTCTTGCATGTTTCGCTCCTTTCCCGGCTAAAATAACAGGTTTTTTAGCTTCATTAAGTGCGAGTTTTGCTATAGCTAAATCTGCTTCTTGTGGAAATATTTCTGGTAATGTAAAGGAAGAGTTTGTAATGCGCGCACCATTTTTCACTTCAAATTTCGGAACATCATCTGGAATAGTAAGAACGGATACACCTTTTTTCGTATATGCCATACGAATCGCTTGATTCACTACAGCAGGTAACTGTTCAGCTGACATTATTCGTTGGTTATAAACCGCAACGTCATCAAACATTCTTTCTAAGTTTACTTCTTGGAAAAAATCCGTTCCGAGTAAATCGCTTTCTACTTGTCCTGAAATTGCTAGTACGGGAGCTTGATCGAGTTTAGCATCGTATAAACCATTTAATAAATGAATCGCTCCAGGTCCTGCAATAGCCATACAAACACCAAGTTTTCCTGTTAATTTCGCATAGGCCGCCGCTGCTAACGCGCCAGCTTCTTCATGGCGAACTTGAATAAATTTAATTTTATCTTGTTTTTTTCTTAAAGCTTCAATTATAGAATTGATGGAATCTCCAGGCATACCATATATGTGTTCTACGCCCCAGTCAATTAAAAGATCCACTAATGCTTCACCGGCTGTTTTCCCAAACATAATCGTTCCTCCTTATAATAGGTAGATACTATTATGTTTTGGAGAAAAAGGAAAAATATACAAGTGATATAACTTATTTGTTTTAATGATGACCAGTGAACAGAGTGAAGACTATTATTAGTAAAAATCCACTAATAGACCACGATAGAAACGGAAGGAAAGGTAGCTGTTTTTTTGCTTTCCAAAGCATTTCGTGAATTGTGACATAGCCAAGAGAACCAATTGCGCTTCCCATAATAAGTCCTTGTAAATGGAGAGCTTTCCCGTCCATCATAATGCCAAAAACAGTACCGGTCCCTAGGATAAGAGAAAGTAATAAAGTTGTTAATAAAAATGAAATGTATTTATGTTTTGTAAAGAGAAATGGAATAATTAAAGCTAACCCTTCTGGAATATGGTGAATGACAATCGCAAGTAAGAAAGGAATGGCAGAGTCATTATGATTTATAAACGCTGTTCCTAACGCAAATCCACTCGGCATATTATGAATGAATATAGCGAAAGAAAGAAAAAGGAAGGTTTGCCATGCTTGTTGATCTTTCTTATGTATAATCGGATGATGGCAATAGTTATCTAATAAGCTCATAACTAAAATACCGATAGCTATACCGAGCATAGGCCCAATTATTTCATAGCTTGAAAATGTTTCAGGAATAATTTCAAGTGATAATAACCCAAGTAAAATTCCGCCACATAATGCGTATAAACGATGCATTTTTTCTTCAATTAGCTGGCGTGTTGCTACTCCAACAGCACCTCCTAATAGTAATCCACCGAACGAAAAAAACGTAACGATTATTGGAATCCATAGACGTTCCATATTATCACACTCCGATTCTATACCCTTAATTTCAGCTTACTAATGGGGGAGGGAGATTAGTCCAAATAATTATGTTTGTTTATAGAGAAAAATCTACCAACTCGTTATAATCTATATATCGAATTTAACAGAAGATGCGAAATGGGGAATAAGATTGCAAACAAAATGGAGTTTATCCCGCTTTAACAGGCAATAAGACTCCCATCTCAAAAGTCAGGGAATGCGAGGCAGTTAGATGGGAGGTCAACAGCCCGTAAAAGCCCGATTGGTTCAACTAATAATCAGTGGGGGATGGACAATCCCCACTGATTGAAGTTTCACTTTATCCGAATATGAGAATCCAGAACGATATGATGTAGAAAATAAAAGTTTGTCAGATTTTCCGTTCTTACTATCATGGGCGCAAAAACTAAATATACAAAATGAATGGATTTTAGATATAGCCTGTGGAACAGGGAGAGTTACAATTCCATTCATAGAAAACGGATATCAAATGATTGGTGTAGATATACATGAAGGCATACTTACTGAAGCGAAGAGAAAATCAACAAGTTATACGAAAGGGAAATGGTTACAGCAAGCCTGCTTGCAATTGAGCGTCGAAGAAACAATTCCGTTAGCATATAAGGTTGGCCATGGATTCCAGCATTTTCTTACGAATATACATCAAAATCAGTTGTTAACATCTATTCATAATGCATTAGCTGAGAATGGTATATTTATATTAGATACACGTTTTCCTTCAAAAGAAGAATTAATGCAACCATCTACAGAAGAATATTGGACAACTATTACAGATGAAAAGGGAAGAAGATGTGATTTATATACTGAGCTGAATTATGATTCAATTCAGCAAATACAGCACTACATAACAACAAGAAGGTTTTATGAGGATAATACGCTAGTAGAGGAATTGAAAACAACGATTGATCTTCGCTATACGTATCCGCAGGAGTTAGAAAGATTGCTAGTAGAGAATGGATTTGAATTGTTACATATATACAATGATTGGGATGGGAATGAGTTGCAGGAGGATTGTTATTCTATGGTGGTAGTTTGCCGGAAGAAAAGATAGGGATGCTGAGTATTAGTTGATAAGTGACATAAAGAAGTGCTCCTAAGAATATAACAATCGGACGCGTTTATATAGAAACGCGTCTTTTCTTATATAGTAAGTTATTAGAAAAAATGATCAAACTGTATTTCACATTAACAATAGACTATGTGTCTTTGTTTTTATTGTAAGGAAGAATAAGAGGAGCTGCAGTGGGGTGTTACGGTGGGGACTGTGAAAATACAATTATAGAGAAAATGAAGGATAGCGTCATAATCAAATGTTGTTTACTGTGCTATTAGAGTTTTATATAATATACAAATAAACAAAACTGGATATTTGCCATTTTAGAGGGACATAAAAAAATGTCCTGGTATTTAGATAATGTTTATGAGTTAAATAAAGAAAAACGAATGTAATAAAAATTTACTATACTAACTTTATGGAGAGTAATGTTATGAAAGCAGAAAAAATACTTGAAACACTAGATAGGTACGCGGGGGAGTTTGATTTTCCAGTACTTGATAACTATAATTTTGACTTAGCACAATCCAGAATATCTGTTTTTCGAGAGGAAGACAAGTGGTTCATTGTATTTGAGGTTGTGGGCGTTGATGCAAACCTTGAGATATCGAATAACTTCTATGTGTATAGTAATAGCATGAGACAGCAAGGGTTTTTTTCATGTTTTGATGAAATCTTAACGCTGGTAAATGAAGAGTATTGGTACGATGATGAAGATCGTTTCCTTGTAGATCCTTTTCATATGGAGCTACTGTTGAAAGGAGAACATATTACCTTAACACCAACGGTAGAAGAGTATAAGCGTTTAGGAATTGAAACGGATTCATTTCATCCTACCAAACTTATTCGTTATTTAACTTCTGTATATAAGGAGAAATTCTGGATAAAGCCCTCGGACATGTTAGATGAAATCAATGCAGAATTTAAACCAAATCTATTTTATCAAACAGAAGAATGGGAACATCCTGATGTTAGTGATGATCAAAAACCGAGTGAGAGCATATTCTTTCAAAGTTTAGCTAAAGCGATTGAATTAAATAATGTGAATTTGATAACTGTAGGGAAAGTAAATAATGATTGGACCAATTGGACATGGAGTGATTTTGAAAAACAAGAAGAGGATGATCTTTAAATCAGAAGATGAGGAAAAGATAGAATGTGTTGGCATAGGTTCATAGTAAATCAGCTGTTCTCGCAGTAACGCTTATTTTTGTAAACGTCCACTAAATGATAACATTTCTACATCCTAATTCAATTTGTATATAAGATAAGGAGCTACTCAGTAGCTCCTTATCTTATTATTTGTTCCGTAATAAACGCATACTGTTAAGGATTACAATAAGTGCAGCGCCTGTATCACTTAGGACAGCCATCCAAAGAGTAAGCCAACCTGGGAAGATAAAGGCAAGGGCGATAAATTTAATAATCAATGAGAACCAAATATTTTGTTTTATGATGTGCAATGCTTTCCGGCTAAGTTTCATTGTATAAGGAAGTTTTTCAAGATTATCTGCCATTAATACAATACCTGCCGTTTCCATTGCGGTATCAGTTCCTGCACCGCCCATTGCAATCCCTAGGTTTGCAGTAGCGAGGGCAGGGGCATCATTTATGCCGTCCCCAATCATAGCCACTGTTTTTCCTTCAGATTGAAGTTGTTTGACAGAATGAACCTTATCTTCTGGAAGTAAGTTAGCAAAATAGCGATCTACTTTTGCTTTCTGTGCAATGTGTTCTGCGGTTCCTTCATTGTCTCCTGTTAACATAACAGTTTCCCGAATACCTGATTGTTTTAATTCTTGAATTGTTCCATAAGTAGTAGAACGAATGGAATCTGCTACTGAAATCATTCCTAAAATGACTTTGTTCGTTCCAACAAGTATCACGGTTTGACCAATTCTTTGCATCTCCTGAATCGGTTCGTTCCACATTTGAAGTGAAACTCCAAAACCTTCATATAATGCTTTATTTCCAGCGTAGTATGTTTCGCCATCTATTGTTACTTGCGCACCTTTTCCTACAATGGTGCGGAAGTCTGTTCCGCTTTGGATAGAAGTTTGATGCTCTTTCGCATATGCTGTAATTGCTTTGGCAATGGGATGATTAGAGTATTCTTCAATTGTTGCTGCGATGGATAATAACGCATCTTCAGTACAATCTACGCTGCGTACATGCATTACTTTTGGTTTTCCTTCAGTCAATGTTCCAGTTTTATCAAACGCAATAGCATTTAATGAACCTGCGATTTCTAGAGCAGTACCACCTTTAATGAGTACACCGTTTCTTGCTGCATTGCCAATTGCAGATACAATAGCAACAGGAGTTGAGATAACTAAAGCACAAGGACACGCAACAACAAGAAGTTCTAATCCTTTATAAAACCATTCCATCCATTCGCCCATACCAAGAAGGGGAGGGATAATCATGACACCAATTGCTAATACAAAAACGATAGGTGTATAGATTTTTGCAAAACGATCAACAAATGCTTCTGTCGGTGCTTTATTTTCCTGTGCTTCCTCTACAAGGTGAATAATTCGAGATAACGTAGTATCCTCAACAAGTTTAGTGACTGTAATCTCAAGAGAACCTTCATCATTAATCGTTCCTGCATATACGGAATCACCAATTTGTTTATCAATTGGGATAGATTCACCAGTTATCGGCGCTTGGTTTACAGTAGAATTGCCTCTTATAACTGTGCCGTCTAATGGGATTTTTTCACCTGGCTTTACAACAATCGTTGTATTTACTGCAATATCATCAACGGATTTTTTTATAAGTTCAGTTCCAATTTTTATCCAAGCTTCTGATGGTGCTAAATCAATTAATCCACGAATAGATTCTCGTGTACGTTCAATTGATTTATTTTGTAGCGTTGCCCCTAATGCAAATAACCAAACAACTGTTGCGCCTTCTAGCCATTGTCCAATTAATGCAGCACCAATAGCGGCTGATATCATGAGAACGTTCATATCGAGCGATTTACTTCTAATTGCATAAAAGGCACTTTTAGCAGGTTTATAACCACTAATACCAATGCTCATAGCATAGAGAAGTGTAATAAGAAGAGGGGATATGATTGTAAAACTTCCTCCAAATCCTAAAGCTAAAAATAAACCTGAGAGAATCAAAGTTGTATTTTTTGATTTTGAAACAGGTGTTGCCCCTCTACGAGCTCCAGCTAGAGACGCTTCAAATCCTGCGTTAGACACTTCTTTTATAATGTCATCCACATTCCGGTCATGACGAATATGCATTTTTCCAGTAGCGAAGTTTACTCGAACTTCTTCCACGCCAGAAACGTTGTGTAGATGCTTTTCGATTGTTAAAGCACATGCCCCACAATCCATACCTTCTACAAGATAAGTTTGTACGCCATCTCCTGATATTTTTTGAGTATTAAGAAGAGGTGATGGGTCACTACAGCAAGAAGATTTTGATGTCACTGGTTCTTTGGGTAGGTCTAATTCAGATGAACAACAGGTTTCAGTTTTAATAGAATTGTTGTTACTACTACAGCAAGAGATTTCCTTAGTAATAGGGATAATTGGAATCTCTTTTTTTGAAGAGTAACACGATGAAGCTTCCGTTGCTAATTCTTCTTTTGTGGGTGCTATGGAAGAATCTTGACAGCAATTCGCTTGTTTTCTGCTCATCTTTTTATCTGTCATGTCAGTTCTCTCCTTTTTGAGATAAACAACCATCGTTTTTGTCACATGATGCTACTTCATTTTGTACCTCATGAAAGACAACATCGAACATTGTAAGTAACTGTTCAATTTGTGTACTGCGTAAGGAATAGTAGACATATTTTCCTTCTTGTCTACCTAGGATGATGCCGCATCCCTTTAAACAGTTCAGATGTTGTGAGATATTTGACTGATTTCCTTTAGTGATTTCTACAATTTCGGATACCGTTTTTTCACCATCTAACATACATTGAAGAATCTGAAGTCTTGTTTTATCAGCAAAGCCTCGAATAAATTTGGCTTTAATATCTAAGTCATTTGAGTTGCACAATCGTATTCACTCCAATCGTATTAGTCATTACTAATATGTTTATTCTTCATTCATATTAGCATTGGCTAATATGTGTGTCAAAGTGTTTTCGAAAAGTCTGATAAAAATTACTGCGCTTTACTTTTTACTGTGAGAAGGAATGTAAATAATGAACAAAAAATAATATAGTTAGTGGAAGCGAAGGGGATGTTATAGTGTTTGGTGCACGCATTAAGAGATTTTATGTAACAGGGAAGAGAAGCTTTTTGTTTAAATTTCAGGGTATACAAAATGTAAACGTTGACTGGGATTTATTTCTCATGCTAACATATAGATAATTTAATCAAGGCGGTGGAAATGTATTGGACTCAGATGTTGACTCGGATAGGTGGCTAAATGACCTCGATTTTCTCAAAGTACCCCTCATCATTTTGAGAATGTAGATTGTATACAATCTCATGTTAATGTGTATGAAATTATAGGTATGGAAAGAGAAAATATATCAGGAGGTGAATCCTTTAGTTTCAAGAAAGCTAAGGGAATTAGTTGGACATATTTAATTTAATCATGGTAGCGGTTTTAATCGCATGTACTGCATTTTTCGTGGCAATTGAGTTTGCTATTGTAAAAGTAAGAGGTTCAAAGATTGATCAATTTGTATTAGAAGGAAAGAAGGGTGCGCTGGCAGCTAAGAAAGTGACATCAAACTTGGATGAATATTTGTCAGCTTGTCAATTAGGGATTACAGTTACAGCAATGGGACTTGGAGCACTAGGTGAACCAACGATTGAGAGACTTTTACATCCTTTATTTGATAAGTGGAACATCAATCCTTCCATTGCAGGTGTATTATCTTTAGGAATTGCTTTTACTATAATGACGTACTTACATGTTGTAGTTGGTGAATTAGCACCAAAAACATTGGCGATTCAAAAGGCTGAGAAGGTTACTTTATTACTTTCGGCTCCGCTTATCTGGTTCTACAAAATCATGTATCCGTTTATTCGCTTGTTAAATGGCTCTGCAAGGATGATAACCGGAATGTTCGGCTTAAAACCTGCATCAGAGCATGATGTAGCACATACAGAAGAAGAATTACGATTGATTCTTTCTGAAAGTTATGAACGTGGAGAAATTAATCAGGCTGAATACAAATATGTAAATAATATTTTTGAATTTGATAATCGTATTGCGAAAGAAATCATGGTCCCTCGTACAGAAATTATAGGGCTACATGTAGATAATTCTTTAGCAGACCATATGAAAATAATCCGTGATGAAAAGTACACACGTTACCCAGTATTTGGGGAAGATAAAGATGAAATCATTGGTATGGTGAATGTGAAAGATTTCTTTATCCGTTATATGAATAAGGAAGCAAAAGAATTCAGTTCTATTCAATCGTATACGCGTCCAGTAATTGAAGTAATTGAGACCATACCAATACATAATCTTTTACTACAAATGCAAAAGAAACGTATTCCGTTGGCTGTCTTATATGATGAATACGGCGGTACGGCTGGTATTGTAACCATTGAGGATATTCTGGAAGAGATTGTAGGAGAAATACGTGATGAATACGATGAAGATGAGCGTCCTCCCATCCAACAAATGAAGGAAGGTCATGTTGTCGTAGAAGGTAAAGTATTAATTAGTGAATTAAATGATTTACTAGGATTACATATGAATGATAGTGATGTTGACACGATTGGTGGTTGGATTCTAATGCAGAATTATGATATCCAGGAAGGGCAAACAATAAATAGCGAAGGATATGCATTTAAAATTCTTTCTAAAGACCCTCACCAAATCAAACGTGTTGAAATACAAAAAGAAATGTTGGAAGCAGCAACTGTATAGTTGCTGCTTTTTATTCAGCTGATAACATGGTAGCCCTCCTTATTAAATTCATTGATCAACTTTTTACCTGTTAACACATTACCGAAATAGGGCATGATTGTTTCCTTTGCATTCCAGGTTCAACACCCCTTCGATATTGTAAAATGTATCTCATTTATACAAATTGTAATATAATTTAAATGTAAATTCGTAGCGTAAAATAGATTGAAAGTAACAAATGTTGAGAAAGGATTCCCTTGTTGAAATTAGTATTTGTATTTCATTAGATAATAAAAAATGTAGAATGATTTCATTTCTGACATTGTTATTTACTAGTAATCAAAATACAAAACAAAAAATTTTCTCGGCTGGAAATTGTTACACAGTCATAAAATGGAGGCAATAGTTATGCAGCAAATTAAAAAAATAGGAAACTCATTTCGGTATATGACACCTGTTTCCGAGACAGATAGACCTATTTTAGGAATGGTAGTTGGAAAAGAAAAGACTTTGATGATAGATGCAGGTAATTCAGAAGCACATGCACAATTGTTTTTAGAAATGCTAAAAGAGCAAAATATCTCAAATCCTGATTTTGTAGCATTAACGCATTGGCACTGGGATCATATTTTTGGATTGCCTGTATTACAAAATGCATTGTCTATCGCACATTTTGAAACAAAAAAAGAGATGAACACACTTGTTTCTTATGAGTGGTCGGATGAGGCATTGGATGCACGAGTGAAAGAAGGTACAGAAATTGAATTTTGTGCGGACTGTATAAAAAAAGAGTTCAGTGAAAAACCAAGAAATATTCAAATTCTTCCGCCGTCCTTAACCTTTCAGAAACAACTTGAATTAGACCTTGGTGATGTGACATGTGTGTTAGAGCATGTGGGCGGAGACCATTCACATGACTCTGTTGTTATTTATATTAAAGAAGAAAAGATTTTGTTTTTAGGAGACTGTATATATGCAGATATCTTTTCTGCAAAGCGAAACTATACAACGAAACGAACGTTTAAACTGATACAAGAATTAGAGAAATTTGATGCTGAGACATATATTCTTTCCCATGGAACAGCTATAAATCGGGATGAGTTTTTACAAGAAATTCATTTGCTAAAAACAGTAGGAACTTATACGGAAACTCATAAAGGCGATGAAGAGAAGATAAAAGCAGCATATAAAAAAGAACTAGATAGAGAATTAAATGAAGATGAGATAGAAACAATAACGTACTTTGTAAATGGTTATGAAATGGTTAATCTGTAAAATCTAACTCTAATTAAATTGATGCTTATTCTGATCAAATGCAATTTAACTGCACAAAAAGAGTATTGAAAATTAATTCAATACTCTTTTTAATAATTAAATATTTAGTCCCAACCAATTTCTAAATTTTTTTGCTGGCTCATCACCTGGGTTTATACGGCTTTCAACACTGGTTGTGATTAGCAGCTTTTTTAGCTAATTCAGTAATATATTCAAAGAATGCATCACGTTTCACATCATAAATGACATTTACTGGTCTTCCGTTAGCAGTTTCCACTGTACGTCCTTGGCTGGGTCCGTATGTATGAACGATACTAGTAATCGTTTTTGTTTTTGCAAGATCAGCTCTCCCAACAAAAGCAGCAGTTAATACATCCCACAAATAGTAGGTAGAGTTAGTTGAAAAGTGAACGAGAGGGGAACCATCGCATAACATTGACCAAGGAAGTCAACACCAATATACTTTCTCTCTTTTGCCCAACGTTCACGTACATCTAAAGTTAGTGGAACCTGATTAGTACTTTCTAGAGTTACTAAATCAATTACTATATTAGCATCCCAAACACGAGCTACTGCTTCGGGATCCCAAAATGAATTCCATTCGGCTGTTCCGTCATGTTCTGGCTCATGTACATTTCCCGCAGTATGAAATGTACCGCCCATCCAAACGAGACGTTCAATTTTATCTTCGATTATTGGAGATTCATATAATGCGCGAGCAAGGTCAGTCAGGGGCCCTGTAAATAATAAAGTTGTTTTTCCATCAGTTTGTAGAAGAGTCTCTATTATATGATGATGTGCAGGTTTAGCTGCCGCGGGTGTTATAGCTTTTCCAAACTCATTTAAAATTGGTAAAGCATCTACATAAAATGCATGCATCCGCCAGTCTTTTGGAAATGGGTTTTTCCCACGAGAGTTGGACGCTGCTACCTCAATACTACTTTTACCAAAACGATCGATAATTTTACGACTTGCATACATTGCTGGTTCTAAATAGCAATCTGCTGGAATAACAGAGACTCCAGTCAGTTCCACATTGTCCATCTGCAGTAATAAAAATAGTGAAATTAAATCATCTACACCACCGTCGTGATTGAAGTATACTTTTTTCATCATTTTAATCTCCATCCTATAATATTTAATTGTTAATTAAATATTAATTGAGGAAAAATCATCGATAATTTCTACCACTTCAATTTTTCCATTAATTAATAGCTCAGGAAGTTCATTTCTAACGTTTCCTTTCCAATACTCTTTAGCCTGTTCAATTTTTTGAGCGAAAGGAATACCATCTTCTTTCGGTAAAAGATTTCCGTCACCTTCAAAAGAACTACCGATCACTCGTAGTTTAACAATCTGCAAAACTTCTCGGTTGTAAGAATCAAATAGCGCTTTCCATTTCAAAGCATCTTCATAGCTTTTGGAAGCATATAAGCAAGACAACCTTGAAGGATATTCAGGAAATTCTTGCAGTCTAACCATTTCTACAATCGTTTCTCTAACCGCTCTAATTGTTTGATCTATATAATTCATAACTACTTTAGCATTTTCATTATTTATATGTAATTCCTCATTGAGATAATGACTTTTTAAAATTTGAATGGAGTCTTCATCATGAGAATTTAATTGTTCTCTTTCAAAAAAGAAGTGATAGAGGGTATTAGTTTGATTTTTGTCAAAATGAATGATTTGTCCGATACTCATTGTTTTCCTTGTAACGATGTGATATGCGTAAAATTCTGCTTTATTCATGGTTATCCTCCTAGTAGTAATTATCATATAATTCAATATTAAATTTAATAATTCAACATTAAAATATATAAAACCTTTATAAGTGAAAAGTTATAAAGTGGGAGGATTGGAGTGAAGCCTGAAAGAAATGCACGTAAACGCTTTAAAAACGTTCACAAAATGTTCACTTACGAAGGCGTTTCCAATATCGATATAATGACAAAGACTTAAACAGAAGGGATGATGAAAATTGCCAACAACAAGAAAGGAAAACCTCCAATTCGGTATGATGATGTGCCTAGGGATGGTTATCGTTATGACGTTTTACAATTTATTAATGAATGGAGCAGGAGGGCCAATTCATATCAAGGAGATCGCATTAGAACTAATAATTGGATTTATTATTGCGCTATTAATTGAAATATGTATCGTAGGACCGTGTGCGAAAAAGATTGTATTTGCATTACCACTTGATAAATCAAAAAAAATAAACATGATTATTGCGATGGCAACAACAATGGTAATCGGAATGGTATTCTTCATGTCATTTTATGGAATGGCTATGATGTATTTACATAATGGGTTACATGGTGACTCATTCATTTCAATTTATTTCTCGGTCTTTATTAAAAATTTTATTATGGCGTACCCACTGCAATTAATAATAATGGGACCTCTTGTACGTTTCTTATTTGGAAAGTTTGTTTTGAAGAATAAAGCTGTTAATGTAGCGTAGTTAAAAATGTTTTATTTAATTATAAAAATTAAACAATGATATGAATTCAATGTATCGAAAGAATTTGAAATGCATGTTAACAAATGAATTATTGAAGTCATGTGAAAGTGATTTAGTTAGGATAATAAACCTCTTAGTGTATGTTGTTAAAAAGCTGTACCTTTTTTGTATAAGGGTACAGCTTTCGTTGTACTATTTGTTTGGACTTTATATGGAAAAATGTAGCGTTTATTCGCCCGTTGAAAAATTAATATCAATTTAAAGGGGAGAGCTAAGTATGTAAAGAAAAAATATAAGTGAATGTGATCTCGATTTGTGGTGGGATAAAATTCATTTTGGAGTAGGACTTAGTCGGAAGGAAAACTTATACATTTAGTAGTTAGTTAAAAATGAAAGTCTAATAGTAAGGGTATTATACATAAGGGAGAGACGAAAAGTGACTAATTATATGTTAAAAGATCGTGAACTTTATTTAGATGTATTCGGTATTCAGCATTGGTGTAAAGTTGCAGGGGCAGCTCATACTACAGTTCCTCTCATTATTGTACATGGAGGTCCAGGCGGTAATCATTATGTATTTGAGAGAACTCTGGGAATGAAATTAGAAGAATATTTAACTGTAGTTTATTATGAACAAAGAGGATGTGGGCGTAGCGAGGCACCTCAAGATGACAATGACTATTCTATAAATACTTTAGCAGAAGATTTGGAGGAATTAAGAAAGCGATTAAATATAAACAAGGTAAATTTGTTAGGATATTCTTTTGGTGGACAACTTTGTTTAGAGTATGCTTTAAAATACCCAGAAGCAGTTGAGAAAATGGTATTACAGGCACCATTATTAGACGATTATGATGAAGTGTATAATGTGCAGATAGAAGGGTTCCTAAAAGTAACGGAAGGGAAAATGAAAGAACAAATATCTATAATTAGTAAGTCGGAAATCTCCTTGAAAGAAAAAAATAATCAAGTTTGGAACATTGTTGATACTGAAGTTGTTGATCGGCTATTGTTTAAAAATCAAGAATTTGCAAAGTTAAATCGTAGTCTTTGGGAAGAAAGTCATTTAAGTAATACAGGGAAGATGAGTAAAGTTATTTTTGAAACGAAATCAATTGTACCGCTTATTGAGCGCATTAATGATTTGGAACAAGATACATGTGTCATTGTTGGAGCGCATGACTATAATACTGGTGTGGAAATGAGCAAAAGGATAACGAGTCATATGAAAAATAGTAAACTTGTTATATTTGAAAATAGTGCACATTTTCCAGATATCGAAGAAACAGATAATGTATGTGAAACGATTATAGAGTTTTTAGAAATATAGTATAAAAACACGGATAGGATTAATTGTTTGAATATTGAATCATACAATGTGTGAATTGTTTATTTATAATTTGGGAGGATGCAATATGATTGAATATAGAAAAGCAAGAGTGGAAGATATACAGGGGATTATTAAAGTGTGTTCAGACGGTTATAGAAATACATATCCAGGTTTGTTGCCCCAGCAATACATAGAAAGTACGATCAAGGAGTTTTACAATGAAGAAAGAGTGAGAAGTGAAATGTTAAATATTAGCCAAGAGTGGAATGGTTGGTTTGTTGCAAGTGATAATGGAGAAATACTCGGTGCTGGTGGAGGTGGTTTCACTGGTAAAGCAACAGCAGAGTTATTTGTAATATATTTAAATCCAAATAGAAAAAGAGAAGGCATTGGTACAGAATTACTTTCTATAATTACAAATAATCAAATTGAACGTGGTGCAAAAGAACAATGGGTTTCAGTTGCAAAAAATAATGCTATGGGGATTCCATTTTATGAAGCAGTTGGATTTAAATACCAAGATGAAAGACCAGCTTATGGACTACCTGTAGGTAAAGGTTTCACATCTATTCGATACAAACGTGAGTTAGCAATTAGCTTAGTTGAAAGATAAGTAAAAAAGACCTCGTCCGAATTATATTTAGGTTATAGTTGTTGAAGTCAATAAAAGTAAAGGCAAGGACCTATTTGATATGTATAATATGTTTTTGCCTTTATATTATAGTTAGTTTTGAAAAAAAGTTTGATAAAAAGGTCTATTTTGTAGGGTAATTACCTATTCATAAAATAACACTAATTTTTTGTACACTGTTGCTATAAATTCTCGCGAGAGTTGGAAAATAGCCGGGTTTCCAACCTGATGTGGTGATGAGGTGCGAAGCTATTATGAGTGCAGTGACATAACTAGGAGGTTTCCACTATGACAGCTTTATTTAAAGCTATGGAGTTCCAGCTGAAAACTGAACGACTTGATCTGAGTATGTGGGAGGAATCCGATTCAGTCTGGATGAGAAAATTAATTGGCGAACGTGGTGTGGATATGCAAACCCTTGACGCCGTGCGTAGCAAGCTTATCGAGATGCGTAAGAAAGCAAGTGAAAATGGTATTTCCCTTCTCACTATTCGCCGACGAGACGAAGGTGATTTCATCGGATACTGTGGCTTGATTATCGGTCGTTCCACACTGGAAGAGCCGGAGATCGCATACGAGTTGTTCCGCAGTGCTCATCGTAAAGGCTATGCGACTGAGGCAGCATCCGTTGTGCTGGACGCTGCGATTGCTACCGGGCGCCGCAGACTTTGGTCGACTGTAGGCGCTTGGAATGTTGCGTCTTTCCGGGTGTTAGAGAAGATAGGATTTGAGAGGCATCACAGTACGTGGGACGAGCGTGGTGAGATTGTTTGGAACGTACGCGACCTTTAGAAATCCCGGACCTAACTCGAAACTATTGAAAAGGAGAACAGCCCATTAGTTTTGGGGGAAATCCAGATAAAGATAAAATGACTGATTTATAACCCAAATAGTGACAAATTATAACTGAAGCATGTCCTCCTTCCGAATTCAGTAAAGGGTAAGCCTTTCTATTAACAATGGGTATTTCTTGAGCTCTCATTAAAATACTCTCCTGTCCTTTGTTTATCTTTAGGCTACCTCTAATCAAATTAGGATTGTTTATTTAATGTCCTCGAAAGTGGAGTGCTGCCTTCGCACCGAGGCTTTGTCCTCTTCCCAAAACCAAACGAACTTTTCAAGGTATATATCTATATTATACTGATTAAACTGAATGTTTATTTTTTTGCTTATTTCATTCATTATGTAAATAAAAAAGGATAATTAGCCCTCATAATGGACTAACTATCCTATTATTATATGAATTTAATAAAATCGAGGTCTTTTTTGTATACGATATAATATATAAGCTATAGATTAATCATTTTTCAAACCGTATATGAACGAACTTCAACATCTTTATTAAATTTACAATCCGCATCATGATTCGTGTACTTCCATCCCAATCTTTATTTGTAGGTATATGTTTAAAGAAAGGGGAACAGCTTAATATTTTTATGTTAGAAGACCATCTTTCTATTGATTTTGGATTGTTTACATAAAAATACATCATAGCACCGTTATTACCAGATTTTTTTACAGTAGCATTCGAAAGCGTCAGTGCGAACTTTGATTCAGCATCAAAATATAATTTTCCTCCAGGAAAACGTTTTGCCATAGCGACAATTATCTCCTTCAGTTCCTCTTCTTTAAAGTAATAAAACACACCTGCTGATATAAAAAGAATACCGTCTTTTGGATCATATTTTATATCGTTGAACCAAGAAGTGTCAAAAAATGATTTGGCAATGTTTATATTTCGTGGTGTATCTTCAATTAATGTTTTGCGAAAAGCAATCGCATCAGGCAAATCAAGGTTATACCACTGTATTGTACCGTTATCAATTCTTGAAAAAGAAGTGTCTAGTCCAGAACCGATATTTACTATAGTAGCATTCGGATTCTTTGTAATAAATTGTTTTATAGTATCATCAATTTTTCGTGCACGGGTAATGTAAGTGATACATCCGTATTCGCCAAATGTATCTGCTATTTTAGAGAAATCAAAGTCGCATTCTTTAATAATCCGAATAGCTTCCGTATCATCTAAAATATCCTTGTTTTTCTCACTACCATACGCTCGTCCCCATAGTGGAATAAGCATAGTACCTTGAACTGATTGTAAATCTATTTCTTTAACCATGAAACGTCCTCCGTTTAATAATAAAAAATATTATATATATATGATTAGTCGTTATTTAGCATTTTTGATAGCATTTTATTTGTTTTATACAGTCCGTAAGTTAAATCATGTTGATCTTCTTCATTGAGTTTTTCAAGATTACTAGTGAAATTATTATAAATTTGTTTCCATCTTTCATAATGTGCTTTTTCAGCTTTATCTGTTAAGGAAATTAAAACAGCTCGTTTATCTACTGTATCTTGTTTTTTTATAATGTATCCGTTTTGCTCTAAATTACGAACGGTTACACTTAATTGTTGTTTAGGTATGTTTAAATAACTAGCAATCATTTTTAAAT
The DNA here is from genome assembly GCF_036963225.1 of Bacillus sp. JJ783. Taxonomy (NCBI): domain Bacteria; kingdom Bacillati; phylum Bacillota; class Bacilli; order Caryophanales; family Bacillaceae; genus Bacillus; species Bacillus sp. JJ783. Next base: position 24,192 of record NZ_JBALMG010000075.1, read on the forward strand.
TTACAGCGACCTTTTTCTGGGCAATATACTCAACTATGTGTTGCTCTAAATGTGTAAATTCAGTGGATTTTTCTGATAATAATTTGAAAGTACCTGACATATTTAATAATAAATTCATGTATTCGTTTAATAATTCGTTTTGGGGCATTATTTTCGCTTCCTGTATGTATTTAGTAATTATTTTATTACTAGTTTAATGATTAATCAAATTGTTTAATTGATTATAGTAAACAAATATTCACTATGTTATTATTTTTGGAACTATACAAACAGAGGTAGAAGAGTATAAGAGGTGTTTTTGCGGTAGGAGAATATGATAGAAAATAAAATATTACTAAATACATATAACTAATGCATGTAATGTCTTTTTCAGTTATTATGCTATAAATAATTTTATGGTAAAATCTTTAACATAATTAAATAAAGGGGTAGTATTCTATGGGTTATTTCTCAAATAGTTTATTAGTTTTGTTTGTTCTTATCGTCTGTAGCTGTATGATTTTTGGTTGATAATATAATGATAGATTTATATAAAAGAAGTTAACTTAGGTGAGGTTAACTTCTTTTTATTTTATGTTGAGAAGGAATTATATTTTTCTTATTGAAGTTTGTTTAAGTTAATTTCATATTAAGGGTAATTTTATGAAATACAAACAAACGAGAGAATAAGGNNAAATTACACAATTGAACATCCAACGGATTTCAATGGATTATTAGCCTTATATGAATCTTTAGGATGGAATTCTCTTAAATTAACGGTTAATGAATTGGAACAAATGTGTAAACAAAGTTGGCATGTAATTTATGTTTTTGATGATAAGAAGTTAGTAGGGATGGGGCGTGTTATATCAGATGGAGTAATAACAGGCATTATTTGTGGAGTAGGTGTATTGCCAAAGTATCAGTCTAGTGGCATTGGGAAAGAAATAGTGAAACGATTAATACAGCATTGTGAACACAATAAGGTTATTCCACAACTTATGTGTGTAGAAAATTTGCAATCTTACTATGAATCTATTGGGTTTGAGGCATTCTCAATCGGGATGAAAAAACATATTATAAGATAGCGTGGCTTTATATTTTCGGTGTACTTGTACATATGTTCAAACTTTATCATAAAGGAGCATAAAGTTATGGAGATTGCTAAAGGAGTAGAGATGTTACATCTTGAATTCCAAGGGTATATTATTCACCCAATTCTTTTATGGGATGATGAAACGGCAGTTTTAATAGATACTGGATTTCCTGGACAAATTGAAGATATACAAGTAGAAATGGATAAGGTTGGAGTATCGTTTGGTAAACTAAAAGTCGTGATTTTGACGCATCAGGATATAGATCATATAGGTAGTCTTCCTGAACTATTACAAAACTGTGGAAGTAATATAACAGTCTATGCTCACGAGCTAGACAAGCCATATATCGAGGGGGAGTTACCCTTATTGAAGGATGCACAAGTACAGAATCCTCCGAAAGGAAAAGTGGATGATACTTTGATTGACGGTCAAGAACTTTCCTATTGCGGTGGTATTCTTATTATTCATACCCCAGGGCACACTCCTGGTCATATTAGTTTATATTTGAGACAAAGTAAAACTCTTATCGCTGGGGATTCAATGTATAGCGTAAACGGAATTTTAGGGGGAATTCATGCCCCGACTACTTTGGATGTAAAGGAAGCACACCAGTCTTTGAAAAAGTATTTAGATTTAGATATAGAATCCGTAGTTTGTTATCACGGTGGATTAAGTAAGGGGGAAATTAATGAGCAAATTCAAAGATTATAGAGAATAAAAATAACAAATTATCATTTTTTATGGAGTTATTATAAATAATGATCAACCTTTGATATGAAGAAAATTTATAATTAAAATAAATAAGAGCATGTTTTGATCATTTTTCAACAACATGCTCTTTATATTTGTTCTTTTATAAAGGTTAATAATATCAAATTAATGCAACCATATTTGAAAGGTATAGCTGTTATTCAATTAAGTAAATCTCATATTATATTCAATATTAATGACTTAACCCATTCCAATAAAACGAAACGATTTGTTTTGCTAATTCATCTATATTTGCAAGAGTAGGATTGTGATTCTCATCTTTAAAATTCCCGATTGATAATAAAGTTACGAAAGCATGGGCAGCAAATTTAGGATCTCCTTTAGGTATTTCTCCAAGGGCCGTCGCATTATCGAGTGCTTTTTCCAATACATCATACATGTTATCCTCGGCATTTTTTAATTCCTTCAATTGCTCTTCAGATAAGGATAGTTTTGCATCTTTCATAAAGTTCTTCATATCAATATCCATCGTTGCGTGTAAGTATACTGTAGCAAAGTCCAATAATCTTTCTTCCAAAGTCTTATTTGTAGAGAGGATTTGATCCATATTTTCTCTTATTCGTACCATCATTTGAATCATAGTAGCGGTAAATAAATCCGCTTTTGTTGAATAGTAATAGTAGACGGTTGCTTTTGTAACACCACATTCTTTCGCGACCTCATCCATCGAAACAACTTGATAATTTTGAGTGAGAAATAATCTAGTTGCAACTTCTAAAATGATTGCTTTTGTAGATTTTGTATTTTTATTTTGACGAGGCCTTCCGAGAGGACGTTGTTTTTGATCCAAATACATTCGCTCCTGACATTTATGATTGAGATAATTATAACATAATTTTTTAATCATTCTTGATTAATTAACCGACCAGTATATATAATTAATATTGGTGGGGAAAAGGAAGGTGGGTTTTTATGAAAAAGCACCCGTTAAATATGTTAGGGAAGCTTGTAGCAGGGAAGAATACGCAATGGATAACTTTATCGGTTTGGATTCTTATTACATTGGTACTTTCATTTACGTTGCCACAAGTAAACAGTATGAAAGAACCGAATCCGAAAAATTTACCTGAAACAGCTATGTCACAGCAAGCTGAAGCACTTATGAAAAAAGAATTTCCTAATAATGCAGGAAATCCGTTGTTAGTAGTATGGCATCGAGATGGTGGATTACAGTCAAAGGATTATAAACTCATACAAGACGTTTATAAAGAATTAAAGGCCAGTCCTTTAAAAGAACAATCAACATTACCACCATTTGATACAATTCCAGAGCAAGTATTATCAAAAAGTGCATCAAAAGATGGTACATCATTTGTCACACCAATATTTTTTAATAAATCTGCTGGAACGGATATATTAAAAGGTAATTTAGAAGAGTTACGAAAAATAGTGAATAGTAAAGTGGATGAAGATCCGTTCAAACAAAAAATTACCGACTCTGGTTTACATGTTCGATTATCTGGACCGGTAGGTATTCAAACGGATGCGGTAAGTTTATTTAGTCAAGCTGATGTGAAATTATTAGTCGCTACTGTATTACTTGTATTGGTTTTATTAATTTTATTGTATCGCTCTCCAATTTTAGCAATTTTACCTTTACTTGTTGTGGGCTTTGCATATGGAATTATCAGTCCGACACTGGGCTTTTTAGCAGACAATGGATGGATTAAAGTAGATGCACAGGCTATATCAATTATGACTGTCTTACTGTTTGGAGCAGGAACGGATTACTGTTTATTTTTAATTTCAAGGTATAGGGAGTATCTGTTAGAAGAAGAAAGTAAATATAAGGCACTGCAACTTGCGATAAAAGCTTCAGGTGGTGCAATTATAATGAGTGCACTAACTGTAGTATTAGGATTAGGAACATTATTGCTTGCACATTATGGAGCCTTTCATCGATTTGCAGTACCATTTAGTGTTGCTGTTTTCATAATGGGAATCGCTGCATTAACAATTCTTCCGGCATTATTATTAATTTTTGGTAGAGTTGCATTCTTCCCATTCATACCGAGAACAACTGCAATGAATGAAGAGTTTGCGAAAAAGAAAGTTTTAAAAGTAAAAACTACAAAGGGGGCCTTTAGTAAAAAGATTGGTGATATTGTTGTACGTAAACCGTGGACAATTATTATGCTAACTGTATTTTTATTAGGAGGATTGGCTTCATTTGTACCACGTATTCAATACACGTACGATTTATTAGAATCATTCCCGAAAGATATGCCATCACGTGAAGGATTTACATTAATCACGGATCATTTTTCAGCTGGAGAATTAGCACCAGTAAAGATTGTAGTTGATTCAAAAGGAAAAGATTTACCTATTAAACAAGAAATAGAGAAATTATCCTTTGTTAATAAAGTGAAAGAACCAATGAAGGGAAAAGAAAATAATCAATTGCAAATGTATGAAGTTTCTTTAGTGGAAAACCCATACTCAATTGAAGCATTAGATCAAATCCCTGAATTGAAAAATAGTGTAAAAAAAGTATTAAAAGACAGAGGGATTAGTAATGCAGAAAATCAATTGTGGATTGGCGGGGAAACAGCTTCCTTATATGATACAAAACAAATAACAGAACGTGATGAAGCGGTTATTATTCCTGTGATGATTAGTATTATCGCTTTATTATTGCTTGTTTACTTACGTTCTATCGTCGCGATGATCTATTTAATTGTAACTGTCGTTTTATCATTCTTCTCAGCGCTAGGAGCAGGATGGATAGTACTTCACTTTGGTATGGGAGCTCCCGCAATACAAGGCGCGATACCGTTATATGCATTCGTATTTTTAGTTGCCTTAGGAGAAGATTATAATATCTTTATGGTCTCAGAAATATGGAAAAATAGAAAGAAACAAAATCATGTAGATGCAGTAAAAAATGGTGTTATACAAACAGGAAGTGTAATTACATCAGCTGGTTTAATTTTAGCAGGAACTTTTGCAGTATTAGGTACGTTGCCAATCCAAGTTCTTGTTCAATTTGGTATTGTGACTGCAATCGGTGTATTACTAGATACGTTTATTGTGAGGCCATTATTAGTACCAGCAATTACAGTTGTATTAGGACGTTTCGCTTTTTGGCCAGGAAAACTTTGGAAAGAAGAAAAGCAATTACAAAAAGAAGATACTTTATAAAAGAAGGTTGCCGATAAAGTCAGTAAAACTGATTTTTAGGCCACCTTCTTTTTTGTTGGTCTGATATAGAATGATCATTTTGAATATGCAACGAAAAAAATAGATGAAATGTATGATGAAGTTTTAAGTGCATTAAAATTTTTCTTATCAGACATAATAATTCATAAGAAATTCCAATTGAGTGAGGAATTTCTAAAATTATGCATTGTTATAGGATGATAAAAATGTGGGACAAGATTGTTTCGTATGTACCTGAGTGGAAAGTTTTTATACAAGCCTTTATCGTACTATTCATTCCATATATAATTTCAAGATTTTTTAGTTGGATTCGCACATTAGAAAAAGAATAATATAACGAACTATATTCAAGTGAAAACAAATATTGATATGTAAAGAAGAGTGGTATAAGAAGCTTTTTTGGAGAAAGAGTGATGAAGGTGAAAGCGCAGGATTCAATAGTTAATCAAAGCCAAGAACAGGGAAATACATATGAGAATAACGCGACAAAAGTTTCTGAAAACCACTTTACAGGTGATTTCAACTTAGATTTAGAGGTAATAAAAAAAGAGGCTCTTGATAATTCGGACGTTTATTGTCGAGAGTTTAATATCGGCGGGACTAGCATCCGCGCAGTTCTTGTTTTTGTAGAAGGGCTGTCAGATAAAGATCTTATTGATATGCACATTTTGAAATCATTAATGTGTAATTTTCCTGATGAGTATAAAGATGAATCATCTAATATGAAAGATAGTGTTTCAAAAGAGTTTATTAAAAACCGAGTTCTTCCTATTAGTGGAGTGGAAGAAGTACAATCTGTGCAAAAAATGATGTCAAAGGTGTTAATGGGTTCAACGGCATTATTAATTGATGGATTATCAGATGTATTCATACTTAATACAAAAAAAGGAAAAACACGTAATATTGAAGAGCCAATATCAGAGGGATCGGTTAGGGGTCCACGGGTAGGTTTCACAGAAGTTTTATCGGACAATACTGCTTTGTTACGGTTACACGGTGAAAATGAAGGATTATCATTAGTGAAATTTCATGTAGGAGAACGGGCTAAGAAAGACTTGGTTGTTGCCTTTATGAAAGAGATTGCTGATCCAGAATTAGTAGAAGAAGTTAAGAAGAGAATTGAGAAAATTAATATTGATAATGTGCCAGAATCAGGTTATATAGAACAACTTATTGAAGATAATTATCTTAGTCCTTTCCCGCAAGTACAGAGTACGGAACGTCCTGATAAAGTTATCGCTGCATTAATGGAAGGAAGGGTTGCAATTTTATTAGATGGAACACCTTTTGTATTAATTGTTCCGGTTACATTTAGTATGATGATGCAATCACCCGAAGATTATTATGAACGCTGGATACCAGGTACGCTGATTCGGTTATTGCGCTTTGGAACGGCTATTATTTCTCTATTTGCTCCCGCTCTGTACATTTCATTTATTTCATTCCATCCTGGATTGATTCCAACTAAGTTAGCCATTTCAATTATAGGAGGGCGAGAAGGCGTCCCGTTTCCTGCAATTATAGAAGGATTATTTATGGAAATTGCAATTGAAATTTTACGAGAAGCAGGGCTACGACTACCTAAGCCTATTGGTTCAGCGATGGGAATTGTAGGAGGATTAATCATTGGGCAATCAGCTGTATCAGCTGGAATTGTGAGTCCAATAATGGTAATTGTTGTGGCGGCCACAGCTATTTCTTCTTTTGCACTTTCTCATTATAGTACAGCAATTCCATTACGTATTCTTCGCTTTGTAGCTATGTTTTTCGCTGCTATATTCGGATTATATGGAGTTATTCTATTTTTCTTATTTATATGCAGTCATATTTCAAGGCTTAAAAGTTTTGGTGTACCTTATGCTAGCCCGGCTGTCTTATATCAATTTACCGATTGGAAGGATTTTATTGTTCGTATGCCAATTCAGATGATGAAGCGACGTCCAAAAATGTTGAATTTAAAAGACTATGTACGGAAAGGAAGTGAAGAGGAATGATTATGAACTCAAAGGACAAAATTCCCACTTCACAAGCAGCTGTGATTCTTATCAATTATATACTTGCTGTTGGAATCCTCACTTTACCTAGAACAGCAGCTGAGAAAGTGCAAACTCCTGATGTTTGGATAACGGTTATTTTAGGAGGATTAATTGCGATAGTTGCAGGCATAATTATCGTGAAGTTAAGTCAACAATTTCCTGAAAAAACATTTTATCAATATAGCCAAGAACTTGTAGGGAAATGGCTTGGAGTGTTAATTAGTTTGTTGATTATCGGTTACTTTTTAACACTTTCTTCCTTTGAACTTAGAACGTTGGAAGGTATAACAAGTTTCTTTCTATTAGAAGGTACGCCTGACTGGGCTATTCTTATACCATTCATGTGGATAAGTCTGTATTTAAATCTAGGCGGAATAAATGCGATAGCACGTTTATTTGAAATTATTTTTCCAATTACAGTTTTTATTTTTTTAGTGACATCTTTTATGAGTATAGGAATATTTGAACTCGATAATCTTCGTCCTGTATTAGGATTAGGGATTGTTCCGGCATTAAAAGGCCTAAAAACAACAACTATGGCATATTCGGGTGTTGAAATTATGTTGTTACTTTTAGCATTTATGAAGAAACCGTCTCAAGCAGTAAAAGTTGTTATAATTGGCACTACGATTCCTTTATTTTTTTATGTTATTACAGTAGTAATGGTTATAGGAGCGTTTTCTATCGATGGTGTATTGCTGAGAACATGGCCTACAATTGACCTTATGAGAAGTTTTGAAATTCAAGGTTTAATTTTTGAACGGTTCGAATCTTTACTATTAGTGATATGGATTATGCAAATCTTTGCAACATATACAATTTGTTATTATGCAGCTGCTTTAGGGTTAGCGCAGCTCTTTAATAAAAATATTCATTCCTTTTTGTATGGATTACTTCCGGTAATATATATCGTTGCTGAAGTTCCGAAAAACATAAATGAGTTATTTGAATTTGGAAATATGATTAGTAACGCAGCAATAATTTTATTTGGTATTCTTCCGTTTCTTCTTCTTATGATTTCGAAGGGGAGGAAAAAAAAGGCATGAACCAAAATGTTAAAGGTAGAAAAATTATTATAAGCATAGCGTCAATAGTTTTTCTCTTAATACTTACAGGATGCTGGAGTAGTCATGAAATTGAGGAGTTAGGTTTCGCCGTAGGTTTAGCAATAGATAAGGAAAAAGAAACAAAGATTGAAAAAGAAATTGAAGAAAAGGGCGGTGGATATAAAAAGAAGAATTTAATAACAACCACCTACCAATTTGTTAAAGCACAATCATCATCAGACGGAGGAAAAGGTGGAGTATCACAACAAAAAGCTTATATGAATGTTGCAGAAACAGGAGATTCTCTTCATCAATCAATACGTGAAGTTGCATTAAGAAGGCAAAGGCCTATCATTTTTCATCATACGAAAGTAATAGTTGTTAGTGAAAGTATCGCCCGAACATATAATTTAACGCAGTTATTGGACATCTACGTTCGTGATAATGAGATGAGACCTAGTTGCTTTATTATGGTCAGTAAAGGGATAGCTAGTGATGCGTTAAAATCAAAAGAACCTGGGGAAATTCCAGCATTTCGCTTAATTGAAATCGAGGATAATCAATATAGATCCTCACGAATCTTATCGCCGATGCCACTTGCAAAACTACCAGGAAAGGTGAAATCTGGGGCGAGTTTTCTTTTACCGAATGTGATTTCCATAAACGGAGAAGTAAAATATGTAGGTGCTGCTGTAATTAAGGGGAGCACAAAAAAACTCCGTGGCTTTTTGAACGAGAATGAATTAGAAGGCTTAATGTGGATAACCGCAAAAGGGAAAAGTGGCTTAGTGAAAAGTTATGATAAAAAGACAAAAAAATTAGTTATGTATGAAGTGAAATCTATAAAAAGTAAAATTACGCCCCATGTTAAAGGGGATAAAATCTCTTTCGATGTCAATGTGCAGTCTGTGGGAAGGTTATCCGAAAACTGGTCTGAGTCAGAGGAGGCTTTTAAAAATACATTTCTCAAAAGGACGGAACAATCTGCGGAGCAAGAAGTGAGGCGATTAGTGAAACAGACATTACAAAAAATTCAAAAGGAATATAAAACTGATGTTGCTGGCTTTAATACTAGTTTGAAAATCCAGTATCCAAAAGTATGGAAGAAAGTTGAAAAGGATTGGGATAAAGTGTTTAGTAAGACACCAATCAAATATAATGTAAAGCTAACCATTGAAGACTATGGCACGGAAGGTGCATAACGAAGAAACAACAAAAAATATACAAAAGCTCTGAAGCATGAATTTTTTTATAAAAATGCTCCAGAGCTTTTTATTGTACTTAGTAAATGAATAAGAAGATATATATTCCGTTTTAATATTCTTTATTTTATAATTATTTATAAGTGCTAGTAAATATAATCACTAAAAATAGGAGTGATGAAATG